>JAYSKW010000106.1:0-2095 GCA_043726085.1 Limnoglobus sp. | reverse complement strand
TTTTGAAACTCATTGGCGAGATGGTGCCCGATGTCGAAGTGAAATGGGATAGCCGCGAGCATATTTTGTTTAAGACCGCGAACGACGGGAAGTCATGGGGTTGGTGGCGTACGAAGGAGAGCAAAACGCTCGTTTGTAACTTCGTCATCAAGCAGGGCCAGTACAACCTCAGCCACGTCGAAGGTGCGGCACACGCGGCATCGATCGCCAATGAACGCTCCGACGGTACGGAAGTGCTTCGCCTCGAATTCACGACGGCCGATCAAGTGCGATCGAAGCCGCTACGCGCGTTTCTGAAAGAGTATTTTCAGGCGAAAGCGAAGTGATGCATCACTTCACGATGAATTCGCGTACCACCGTCGTCGGCTTAGGTTTCAGCGAATCTCGCTTCGTGAGGTCGGTTTCAAATGGATCGTGGACGCGATTGCCGCACGGGTCTTCGAGCCGATGATCGATTACCAGTCGATAGTTGCCTCGCGCCCACGCACGTTTCGGCTGGAACGACCAAACGCTTTCGTGCGATGACAATTCGATGTCACCATCGCACTTTTCGCCCTTGGAATTTTCGACCCAAACGAGCCGTTGGAGTAACGCGGCATCGTGCGGTTTGCCGAGCGATACTGTGAGCGTTCCCATGTCGTTCGGCCCCGCGATTTTCCACTTCAACGGATCGACGGCTTGCCGGTCCGCAGCCACACAAGCGAAGGTTTTGCGGTAACCTTCCGTTAGTGGGTAGCAGTTGGCGTCTTCCCATTTGGGATCGACGATCAGCGTGAACGACTTCCCCGCTTCGAGTGCTGGCCCGAGGTCTTCACGCGGCTTGACCTCACGCTTGATACGGCCCGGATCGAACAACAACGTGAAGCGTTTGCGGTCCGGCGACCAGAGTTCTTCGTCGAGTTCTAGGAAAGGCATCTCGACGAATTTTTTGTCGGTGTTGCAGTACAAGCGAATGCGCTGGAACGCTTCGCCGCGCGACATCGATTGCGAGAAATGCAGATACATTCGCAGCATGTTTTCCGGCAATTTGTCGCCCGATGGATAGACCGCCACCACACGCGAACGTTCGACGACCGGCTTCGGAATTGCGAATGCAAACTGGCGTTTGGTGTCGCCCGTCCAGATCGCGAGATAGTGTACGCCCACCGAAAACGGGAATCGCGGCACAAAGCGTAGCGTGCCATTTTCGTAAGTGGTAACGCCCAACATCGGCAGCCGTGCGGCACGCTGTTCCGGCGTGCCATCGCCCGTGATGACTTTTAACGTCGCAGACCCATCCACAACAGGATTTGCAGCGAGATTCGACACTTCGAGAACGTACGCTTCGCCCGGTTTGGCGATCAATCGAAACGCAGGGGATTCGAGTTGCGCGGCCACCGCAAGAACGAGAATGGCAGAGAAGTGCATCCCATTTCCTTCGCAAAGTAGCGGCTGATTGTGCTGAGTTCGAAAGCCAAACGTTGCCAGATTTTGGATCAGTGGTGCAATCATTTCCGCCAATCATGCCAACCACCAAAGTTACTATACTCGTCTGCCGACTATGCCGGATGAACGCGAAAGATAACAATCTCTGGAGAATTCTCGACCGTAAGTAAGGTTTCCTTCCCTGTAGACACCGCCAGACACCGCATGAAACCGAACAGATCATCGAGTTGCTGTTGTCCTTTTATCTCCCGCGGATCGATGTCAAACTCAATTTCGTCAACCGTGAAAAAGTGACAGTTAGCCTGCACATCAGAAACCCAAACTGACAATCGGCGATCGCACTCGCCGGGTAGTGGAAACGCCTGGGACGCATCGCCTGGCAATTCCGTGCGCTCATCATTACGGAAGTACACCAGCGTGTAGCGAGCCTCACGAATCGCATCCAACATACGCTGCCAGTCGGCGATGGTAGTGCGAAGGACGTATATGTCTCGCGGTAACCCTTCACCCTGCGGAAGTCGTGGCTTGGGGGAGAGGCGGGAGTTGGCCTGTGGTGATGTAGGTTCGCAGTGCGGCTTCGGTCGTCGCCAACACGTCGACGCCACGCTGTTTCAGCGTGCGATAAATGCTCATCAAGATGCTTCGCGTGGCGGCCCCCTGCTCGCTCGCG
>JAYSKW010000105.1:0-4390 GCA_043726085.1 Limnoglobus sp. | reverse complement strand
GCTGTTGTGGCCGACGCCGGGGTATTCGGTGTACTTCGGCTTGCCGCCCGATTTCGTGATCGCGTCGATCATCGTTCGCGAAAGTTCGACCTTCACGGCAGTGTCTTTGTCGCCGTGGAAACACCACGTGGGCACGTCCTTGATCTTCTCCGCGTCTTTGAGGTTGCCGCCGCCGCAGATCGGGACGATCGCCGCCCACTTTTCCGGGTGAGCCGCCGCCAGGCTCCACGTGCCGAACCCGCCCATCGACAGGCCCGTCAGGTAGACGCGCTTCGCATCGGACTTGTATTCCTTCATCGTCGCTTCGAGCATCTTGAGCGCACGGTCTGCATCGGGCGAACCCGACTGCCAACGCTTCACCACTTGCGTTTTGAGGTCTTCCGCCTGGGGAATGATCGTCAGGAACGGGAATGTCTTCGCGATCTTTTTGATGTGCGTTCCGATACCCTGATCGGCAGGCATCTTCGAGCCGCCCTTCGTTTCGCCGGCACCGTGCAGAAACAGAATCACGGGCAGTTCCTTCGTGCCATCGTAATCGGCGGGCACGAACACGACGTACGGCGACTCGCTGCCATCGGCATTCTTGAAAGATTTCTCGAGGAAGCCCGTTTTCTCGGCAGCATCGGTAGGGGTTGCAATCATGACGAGTGCCATCACAAAGAGAATTCGGCGAAACATTTGCGGTACTCCAGACGACGCGGGGAGGTTTTCAAATTGCGAGCGAGTGTTTTTGTACGTTTTACAAGCCCGCATCACAAGTCTTTCTCGCGCACAGTTACACTTCTGCCGGTGGAGATTGACGCATGAATCGTCACTTTCGCGTCAGGAACGGTCGCTCGATGACGTGATAGCTGATGACCGCAGCCACACTCGTTAAAAATAGTTTCAGCGCAATGGCTGCAATGGGATCGAGCGTGGGGAACTGCGTGTGAATCGCATCGAAGATGAGGTAATGCCAGAGGTACAAGCCGTACGAAAGTTTGCCGATGTAAACGAGTGGCGGGAACGCGAGCCAGCGACCGGCGATGCCGCCGCGACCTTCCGCGAGCAACACGATCGCCACGCACGACAACATCGCAGCGAGCGCATACCCACCGAGGCAAAGCAACGACAGCGAACGCTCTGCGGCACCGATGCCCGCAAACAAATGCAGCATCAACGCGAAGCACGCAATACCAGCAACGGTGTGCCACACTCGCGATTCGGGCAACAAGCGGTAGCGGAACGCGAACGCGGTGGCGGCCCCGAACAGCACGGCATCGATCCGCGTATCCGTGCCGTTGTAGATGCGATACTCGGTGCCGCCCATCGCCGCGACGGCGAACCGCCAGCCGACGGCCAACACCGCCAGTGCCAGCACGACGAACCCCGCACGGCGAATGCCCGCGAGGCGAACGATCAACAACAGCACGAACGGCCAGATGAGGTAAAACTGTTCCTCGACCGCCAGCGACCACGTGTGCGAAAGGTGATTGTCCGAGACGGCACGCAGCCCGATCAGCCAGTTATTCGCATAGAACGGCGTCAGCGCGGCCATCATCAGCATCGCCTTACGGTCCCAGCCGGTGTAACAGCACGCGATATAAATGGCATCGACAATGAGGAACGCGAGCAGTGCGGGCAATAGTCGACGTACGCGACGCACGAAGAACTTGCCGAGTTGGATTCGCCCCGTACGTTCGATTTCTTCGAGCAAGATCGCCGAGATGAGGAAGCCACTGAGCGCGAAGAACACGGTGACGCCGTTGCCGCCGATCGTCCATTGGAGGTGAACGCCGAAGACGGCGAGGATCGCGAGCGCACGCAAACCGTCCAGGGCCGGAACGCGCCCGAGGGTACGGGGAGCCGGTTTCATGGGCAGCGGGGTTTGGCTCAAAGCGGGCGCGGTCTCGACTTTCGGATACGCATCGGTTGGGCGAAGCATTCCAGATTTCAAATGAGTACGGAGCGAACGAATCGTTCGGTTACCCGAGCGGAACAAGTTAGAGGATAGTTCACAGTTTTGCAACGCGAACTGGGTATCAACGAGTGGCGTTTTTACTCGGTAATCTCGCGAATCACGCGGCACGGGTTGCCGGCCGCCATCACGCCTTCAGGGATGTTTCGCGTCACGACACTGCCCGCGCCGATGATGGTTCGCGGACCGATCGTAACACCGGGGCAAATAATCGCGCCGCCGCCCACCCAGACATCGGAACCGATAATGATCGGCTTCGCGAACTCTTGCTTCCGGCGCAACTCCGCATTCATCGGGTGCGTGGCCGTGTAGATTTGCACATTCGGCCCGAACAGGGTGAAATCGCCGACGTCGACGCGGCAGACGTCGAGCACGACGCAATTGAAATTGAAGTACACGCGCTCGCCGAGGAAAATGTTCGTGCCGTAATCGCAGTGAAACGGCGGCTCCATCCAGACGGTATCGCCACCCGAGCCGAGCAGCGCCAATAGAAGTTTCCTGCGCGTCTCGGACTCCGATTCTCGCGTGGCATTGAAGGTGTGGCACAAATCGCGTGCCCGTTCCCGCGCCATCGCCAGTTCCGGGTCGAGCGAGTAATACAGTTCGCCCGCAAGCATCTTGTCGCGTTCGCTTCGCATAGGCACTTTATAAACGCTTCCGTCTCACGAAGCAACATACCGAACCGACGCGGATGCAATCCGAACACCGCGGGTGGAGGTTCTCGGCGCGGCTCGCTTGCTCAATCGGCTTTGTCGAGCATGAAGCGAATTCCACTGGCCTCGGCAGCTTCGCGAAGTGTTTTGCTTGCGGCCTCGATCAGTTGCGAGAGCCTTCGATCGATATCTACACCCGGCGTTTGCGGTCTGAGTGCGATCACGGCAATCGTTGCGCCGCGAGAATCGGTATCGAGGTCCGATAATGTTGTGTCGTAAACGAGGTTCAGGTCGGGTGCCGCGGCACACAGTTTTTCGATCATTGCCTTCGTGATCGCGGTGAGCGTTTCCAACGACACACCCGGCAAGAACGACACCTTCAACCGCAGATACGGGATCGTCAGTTCCGATTCAATCGCGGGTTGCGTCTGCTTCTTGGTGACGAACGAGCCAAACGTCCAATCGCCGGTTGTGGTATCGGCCCACTTCGAGCAATCGACTTCAATCGCAGGTCGCGTTTTGACTTTGGTCACAAACTTGCCGTACGTGATGATTTCGTCGTTCATCGGTTTTCTCCCGGCATGACACTTCTAAGCCCGGTTCAAATTGCGGTATCGGCGTGAAGTACGTTTTTAACGTGACGTTTTCGCCAATGGCACGTTAAAAACGTGCCCCACTTCAGATTTTAGATTCATCGTAACCGCAGCGGATCGTATCGCAAATTCAAATCTCCTAAAATGCCGCGAGCCGCGCCGAGGTTATCGGCGCGGCTCGTTTAATGTCGCAGGGGCGGTTATCGGCCGATTGGCTCGGGTGGTAGCAGTAGCGGGATTGGTGGGGGGCTGCGGTCGGGTCTCGCGACGGGGCGGGCTTCGGGGATGTTGGCGGGGCGGCGTTCGTCGCGGTCCGATGACACTCCACGTGCGATGCTGGCCGTTTCCAGTAGTGGCACGCCGGGTAGGGCACTCGCTCGAACTTCGCTGCGGTTGCCACCGGCGCGGCTGGCGAGCGTCGTCGAATCGGTGCGGCCGCCTTTGTTGCGGGCACGTTGTGGCGGCGTGCGGAGCGAGTCGATCCACTTCTCTTGCAGGTCGTCCGCACTCTCGAAACCGTAGAATTCGCGGACGGCGGCCTCCCAGTTGCGGTTGTCTTTCTTCATGCCCATGCCGACGAATTCGAGGAACTTCTTGCGTCCGCCGTGCTGGTTGATGAGGTAATCGCAGACCGAATAACCCTGGGCGTAAACGACGATCATGTCGCGTGGGTATTCCTTCATCGTGAACAGAATCCGTAGCGGAATGCCCCGGTTCGCGTTGAGGATTTCGCGGCAACGGATGTCGTGGTTGAACCACTCGTCTTCGTTCTCGCTGAGGACGCTGCCACCTTCGTCGGCCCAGCGTGGCACGGCTTGCCCGAAGTGTTGGGCCAGCACGGTGTGCGTCACTTCATGCGGGAGCACGCTGTAAAGTAGCTGTTTCGTTTCGCCCCAGATTTTCATTTCCTGCGACAGAACCGACGAGCGGCCCGATGCCCCAGCACCGAAGGTGAACGTCGTCGCGCCGCCCGATTGCTTGAGGTTGATCTCGATGCGGAGCGGGCAACGCTGCGGCCACGTTGGCATCTCGCGGCCGAGCCACTCTTGCGCTTTCTCGCGGCGATAATGTTCGGCGAGGTCGCCGAATTTCTCGGAGAGATCGCGGCTACTGGCCACGACTCGAAAGTTCGCGGTCTTGTAAGAGCCATCCCGATCGAACTCGCCTTCGGCCCCCAAAGCAGGGCG
>JAYSKW010000104.1:0-1032 GCA_043726085.1 Limnoglobus sp. | reverse complement strand
ACGCTTCGACGCGGTCGGTGCGGGTGATCGCTTCCTTGATGAAGCCGACGGCTTCGACTAACCGTTCATCGGTCTCGGCGCAACTGAAGCGGAGGAACCCGGCGCCCGCAGGTCCGAAGCATTCGCCGCCCAAGCACCCGACGCCGCGCTTGTCGTCGGCGCCTTCGAGTAGGTACATTGCCAAGCCGTGCGAGGTGATGTGAAGCCGATCGCAGATGGGTTGCACGTTCGGGAAGACGTAGAAGGTGGCGGGCGGCATCAGAACGGTCATGCCGTCCACGGTTCGTAATTCGTTGACGAGCAGTTCGACTTTACGGTGAAACTTCTTCATAGTCGTATCGCGTTCGGCGTGGTCGTTTTCGAGCGCGGCTTTCCCGGCGAGTTGCACGAACGGCGGCACGCAGGATAGCGACGTGTTTATCATCTTGCCCATCGCCTGCGCCACAGTTTCGGAAGCGACCGCAAAGCCGAGACGCCACCCGCTCATGCTGTACGACTTGCTGAACGTGAACGCGCTGACCGCGTGATCGAGCATCCCCGGTTCGGCCAAAATGCTGCGATGTTGGCCTTCCCAAACCATGTGGCAATACGGCTCGTCACTGAACACGGCGATATTCTTTCCGCGCACCAAATCGGCGATGGCCACGAGGTCGTCTTTGGTCGCGACACCGCCCGTCGGGTTGTGCGGCGAGTTCAGGAAGATCGCTTTGGCACGCGGTTGAGTCTTGATGAAGTGTTCGACATCGGCGGGGTTCGGGCGGAAGTGGTTGGATTGCAATAGCGGGTAGTAAACCGGAACCGCACTACGGCGCAGGATGTTCGGCGCGAACGTCGGGAAGGTCGGCTGCCAGACGAGGACCGCGTCGTTGGGTTCGAGAAACGCTTCGCAAAAGAACAGTTCAAACGGCTTCGCACCAGGGCCGACGACGACGTTCGCGGCGGTGGCGGGGATGTCGAACTCGTCGTTCACCATTCGGGCAATCGACTCCCGAAATTCCGGCAACCCCATCGACGGTCCATACCGCGTGTGCC
>JAYSKW010000103.1:0-1555 GCA_043726085.1 Limnoglobus sp. | reverse complement strand
CTGCCCGGTTTTATCGAGGTGCCCGAGGAGTTCGCCTACGGTTTCGTCGAACCATTCGCACATCGCCCAATACTTGCAAATGAACAGCGACTCGTGCTTGCCCTTGTACTTTTCGAATAGGCGTGAGGGCGGGTTGTGCGGTTGGTGTGGCATGATCGGCGCGTACCAGACGTAGAACGGCTTCTGGTCGGCCTTCGATTTATCGATGAAATCCGTGACGGCTTTCAGCCCTTCGCGGCCGATCTTCAACCCTTCGTCGCCGTGGCGGCCGCCCATTGCCGTATCGCCGTGCGTCATGCCTTCGGTGAAGCCACCGCAACGGCAGGCGTTGCCTTCCCACCACTTCCCCGATTGATGGCTGACGTAGCCATTCGCGCCGAGGAGTTTCGCGAGGTTCGGCACTTTCTCGAAACCCGCCACCATCTTCGCGCGTTCCGCGAGGTAGCGCGGATCCTTCATCGCAGCGCCTTGCGTGAGTCCGGCGGGCAGTGGCGGATCGTTCGAGGTGATCGTGTGCTGATGCGGGTACAGCCCCGTAATCATCGTGGCGAGGCTGGCACGGCAGAGGCTGTTCGGCACGTAGCCGTGTGGGTAGACGAGCGATTGTGCCGCGAGTTTATCGAGGTGCGGCGTCGCGATGTGCGGATGGCCCATGAAGCCGTAATCGGTCCACGCTTGATCGTCGCCGATAATCATCACGACGTTCGGCGGTCCCGCTGATGCCGTCGTTACGAACAGACACAGGGCTGTCACCGCGATTGCGAAACGCATCACTTGGCCCCTTTCGCGATCGCCAGTTTTACTTTGTATTCCTTCACGATGTCTGCATGTTTCGGGTCGGTCGCGAGGTTCGTCAGTTCGTGCGGATCGGTCGTGAAATCGCAGAGTTGCACGCCCTTCGTGCCGCCGTCCCACTCGGTGTAGCGATAGCGTTCGGAACGCACGCTGTAGCCCATGAACCACGGCTGTGCCTTCGGTTTGACATCGCCCGTCACCGTCGGCGTCCCTCGGCTGACTTGGGTGAACGCGACTTTGTCCCAAGCGTGTTTCGGGTCGTTCAGCAATGGCCGCACACTTTTCCCCGTCAGTTCCTTCGGCGCATCGAGGCCACAAAGGTCGGCGAGTGTCGGGTGCAGGTCGATCAATTCCACGGTGCGCGACGTCGTTTGGCCGTTCGCCTTGGAGCGCGGATCGTGGACGATCATCGGGACGCGGGCGGAGTTTTCAAAGAGGCTCATCTTCTGCCAGAGGCCATGTTCGCCGAGGTGGTAGCCGTGATCGCTGGTGAACACCACGATGGTGTCCTTGGCCAGGTCGAGTTCGTCGAGCGCCTTCAGTACACGTTCCACCTGCGCATCCATATGGCTGATGCTGGCGCGGTAAGCCTGGATCGCCTCGCGCCGTTGCTGATCAGTCATCGTTGCCTGTTCCTTCTTGGCGCTGGCGAGCGCGGCCTTTGGAACTTCCGGCGCGTTGTCGGTCGGCACGCGTGGCTCTGGAATGACAATCTAGTCGAGCGGATAACGGCTGAACCAGTGTTGTGGTGCGACGTACG
>JAYSKW010000102.1:0-2626 GCA_043726085.1 Limnoglobus sp. | reverse complement strand
GCCGTTCGCGGCCTCATCGAAATGGCGGTGCCGATCGTACTCGGCAGCGCGGTGCTGTTCTGGGTGACGGGCTTCGACATCTTATACGCTTGCCAAGATGCCGATTTCGATGCAAAAGAAGGCCTGCACAGTATCCCCGCGCGGTACGGCGTGCGGCGCAGTTTGCGAATCGCGGCGGTGTGCCACGCGGTCATGTTCGGCAAACTCGTCCTGCTGGCGTTTGCCTCGGTTCACCTCGGCACGATCTACCTGATTGGCCTGATTCCCATTGGGATATTGCTCATTTACGAGCATTCGCTGGTAAAACCCAACGACCTGAACCGAGTCAATCGCGCGTTCTTCCAGGTGAACGGCATCATCAGCATGTGGCTACTTTTGTTGGTGCTACTACAAGTGCTGGTGAAGTGACGGCAAAACGGTCGATAACCCAACTGGCAACCACACGCGGAGGGTACGATCGTGCGCAATTTCATCGGGCTATTCGTCGCCAGTTTCATCGTGAACAGTACGGCCACTGCCGAGGAAAAACCGCCGTTTGCCTCGCGGACGACGCAATTTCTGACGACGCCGCAACACACGCACGAGGCGAAGGGTGGCTCGGATCGGATCGCACGCTATGCGATTCCGAGCGTGGAATCGCATGAAGCGGGCGGCTACATCGGCGGCGGGCGGGTGTTTCGCAGCAGCGCCGGCGGACCGAACGAAGGCACATTCGGCACCGATTACGTCGGTTTCGGCCGTCGTCCCGGTCGCATCTTTTTGGGCTTTTTCGGCGAATCGGCGAAACAACAGGGCTTTCTTCCGAAGTACAATGCCGACGGCCCCCGTGTGAAAGACCTCGTGGCCGCCCAACCGTTCCGCCGCGCCGTGAAGGAAGCCAAGGCCGAGAACGCCGAGAAAGCGGGCGGCCAGAAGGAGTAACCATGCCAATCGAATTGTTTGCCCAAAATCAGGCCGAACAGGACGAAATCAAATTCGGCGTGAAAGTCGTCATTGCCATCGCAATGGTGATCTGCGCGGGCATACCTTTTGTGTTGGGTATTGTAAAAAGTCAGCCGGTGATCGGTATCGTCGGCGGGATATTCTCGGGCATTTCCGCGTTATTCCTTGGCTGCCTCGGCGGCCTGCCGATGGCGTGTGTGTTCATTATCATCATCATGGCGATGGGCGACGGCGACACAGAAACCAGACGCAAACGCAAGAAGCGTCGCCGACCCGTCGAAGATGTATACGACGATGACGAAGACGATGAACCCCGACCAAAACGCCGACGCTACGACGACGATTATGGGCGCGGCCCGCGTTGATTTTACCCCAGTGTCCACGGTTTGCGGTACGGCTTCAGAAGCATTTTCGATGCGGCTTCGTCGCCCGCGATTTGCTCGGTGACGGGATCCCAGACGATCGGGCGACCGGTGCGGACGGCGATGTTCCCGAGGTGGCACACCGTGGCCGAACGGTGGCCGATTTCCACGTCGGCAACGGGTAGTTTGCGGCTCTTGATGCACTCCAGCCAGTTGGTGTGGTGGTTGTTGCTGACGGCCAATTTCACGTCGCCGGCGGGCAGTTTCGCGGGGTCGACCTTCTCGCCGCCGATCTTCACTTCCAGCTTGCCGCGCGTCACGTAAATGACGCCCTTTTCGCCTTCAAACGTCGTCCCGCTCGGATGGCCGACGTTACCCAGCGTACACGACATCGGGATGCCGTTCGCGTAGGTGTACGTGATGTTCGCGGTCTCGGGCGTCTCGAACCATTTGTCCTTGTTAAAGGTCGCACTGCCTTCGATTTTCGTCGGGCCGCTGTCGTCCATTCCGAGGCCCCACTGGGCGATGTCGAGGTGGTGTGCGCCGAAGTTCGTCTGCTGGCCGCCCGAGTAATCCCAGAAGAAGCGGAACAGGTAATGGACCTGCTTTTCGTTGTATTTGCGTTCGGGTGCGGGCCCGAGCCAGACGTTGAAATCGAGCACGTCGGGCACGGCCGAATCGGGCACGGCAGGGGCTTTGAAGTTCGGCCCTGGCAGCCCGACCAGCACTTTCGTCACCTTGCCAATCGTGCCGTTTCGCACGAGTTCGCAGGCGGTGCGGAACTCCTTGCCGCTACGTTGCTGGCTGCCCGTTTGCACGATTCGCTGGTGTTTGCGTGCGGCAAGCACCATCTTGCGGCCTTCGCCGATCATCAGCGATAGCGGCTTCTCGCAGTACACATCTTTCCCGGCTTGGCAGGCGTGAATCGTACACAAGGCGTGCCAGTGATCGGGTGTTGTCACCACGACCGCGTCGATGTCTTTCCGGTCGAGCAGTTTGCGATAGTCCGCCACGGCAACGGGTGTGCGGTTGCCCTTCTTTTCGACGATGGCAGCGGCTTCGGCGAGGTGGCTCGAGTCGACATCGCACACGGCCACGACGTTCTTCACGAGGGCATTCAGGTTGGCCTTCCCCTGAAGTCCGACACCGATGCTGGCCACGCGAATCGCCTCGCTGGGTGGCGTATCGGCGGCGAACGCGGCCCGGTACGCCGATGCGGGCAACGACAGAATCGCCCCGGCGGCCACGCCATTTTGCAGGAACCGGCGACGTGAGAATGAGGACATCGATGATCTCCGTGAACGAAAGTGGGTGAGATTGAG
>JAYSKW010000101.1:0-1940 GCA_043726085.1 Limnoglobus sp. | reverse complement strand
GTGTGCGACGTGCCACAAGATCGGCTACGTCGGCGGCGCGATCGGCCCCGACATGACGCGGATCGGCAGCATCCGCACCGAACGCGATTTGCTCGAAGCAATCGTCTACCCAAGCGCCAGTTTCGTACGCAGTTACGAGCCGGTCAAAGTGTCGATGAAAGACGGCATTGTCCACAACGGCATCCTCAAAAAAGACGCACCCGACGAGATCATCCTCGTGCTCGCCGCCGACAAAGAAGTGCGCATTCCGCGTTCCGAGATCGACGAGTTCCGCATGGGCACAGTGTCGATCATGCCCGCAGGACTGGACCAGCAATTAACGAAGCAAGACCTCGCCGACCTCATCGCGTTCCTTCGGACGAACAAATAGTCTCAGTAATGCCAGCCGCATGCACTCGTTCAGCGATGGCTTGGGAAAGTAAGGCAGCAACAGCGGCACTTTTCGTAGCGAGTACATCGCGAAATTTGATGTGCCGTAGTTTCTTGCCCGTTCCTTCGAGTAGTCCTTCCGGGTCGATCAGCAGCGCGCCGCGATAGAAGCCGAGGTTAATGTGTGAGCCATGTACGGAAATGTAGGCATAGTGTTCGGTCATCTTCTTCAGCCCAACGCCGAAGCTGGCGATCTTGTGATTGAGCCACACGACTTCGATGAAATTTGCGTGGAGTTCTGCGATCAATTGACGTAGCGATTCGCACACGGGTCGAAGTTCCGGCGTGGCGATTGTCAGAATATCTTCAAACCGGACGAGTATCGGATCGTTTGCCATTGTTGCTCCGATCGGGCTATGGATTGCAGGTTTCGGCGAGTACAGCCATGCGTACTGCGAGGCCGTTCTCGACTTGTTCGAGGATCGCTGAGTTCGGGCCGTCGGCGACATCGGGGGTAATTTCGACGCCGCGATTGATCGGCCCCGGTGCGAGAATCAGCACGTCGGGCTTCGATGCCTTTAGCCGTTTCCCGTTCATGCCATAAAGGTGCGCGTATTCGCCGACGGATGGGAAGAATGCGCCACGCTGCCGTTCAAACTGCACGCGAAGCAAATTCACGACATCGCAGCGGTGGAGAATCGCATCGAGATCGTGCGCCACTTCGACGTCGAACTGCTTCACTTCATTCGGTACGAGCGTCGGCGGCCCGCAGACGATCACCTTCGCACCGAGTTTCGTGAGGCCGTGAATGTTGCTGCGGGCGACGCGACTGTGCGCGATGTCGCCGACGAGCGCCACGGTCAGCCCGGCGACGGTTTTTTTCTTCTGGCGAATCGTGAAAATATCGAGCAACCCCTGCGTCGGGTGTTCGTGTGCCCCATCGCCCGCATTGATGATCGACACGCGCGGCTGCAAACTCCGCGTCAGCGCGAGCGGCGTACCCGACGAGCCGTGCCGCACGACGACGGCGTCGATGCCCATCGCTTCGATGTTGCGAGCGGTATCGAGGAACGTCTCGCCCTTCGAGGTGCTCGACCCGCCCGACGAGAAATCTTGCACGTCGCCACCGAGCCGCCGCACGGCCAACCCGAAGCTGATTTTCGTCCGCGTCGACGCCTCGAAAAACATCGTGACGACGAGCTTACCCTTGAGGTCGTCGCGTTTGGGTTTGCTAACGCCGACGCCGAGGTAATTTTCCGCCGAATCGAGTAGCCGCGTGATGTCCGCCGCAGTCAGGTCTTCGAGGCCGAGGAGGTGGCGCATGATCGTTCCCGTCGAATACGTTCGGTGTGTTCCCGATGTTGTACGGCACGACACGCGAGCCGAAAGGAGTTTCGTGTACTACTCTGGAAAAGTCGTCCGAACGGCCTAACTTGCACGGGACGGCGCTTCGGTAACATTCGCGCGAATGAGGTGATCGGTGACAGACGAGGTTCTCACTCCTGAAACAACGACGCCCCTATTGCCCACAAAGCCCGAGTTGGAAGCGTTATTCCTTCAGAAACACGGCT
>JAYSKW010000100.1:0-4211 GCA_043726085.1 Limnoglobus sp. | reverse complement strand
GCTAATGTCGGATCCGATCGACCGTGAGCGGTTCATCGCCATGCTCAACGAGCGGTTTCCGGCTGTCGTTGCTGACATCGACGAGTGTGCCAGCGGCCTACTGCACCTGGAAATGGGTACGTTTGCGCGGGCCACGCAAGTTGCCATCAGCGATGAAGACACGTCTACAGTCAAGGCTTATTTCGCTTTCGTCGGAGAAGTGTTCCGACTTGCTACCCCAGAGGTCAAGAACGCGGTCTACGTTTCCTATCTTGAGTGCCTTGGATTCGATGGCCGGCACGGCAAGCGGATCAAGGCGCGGGAGATGCTGTCGCCGCAGTTGCAGGCTGAGTTGCGGAAATTGGAGGCATACAACGCGGAGTTGTTCGGGCGTCAAGGAAGCCCCTGATCGTAAACTCCTTCTTCGGCGACTGTTTGAGGCTTTTTTTCAGGTATTTTACTAATCGGAGCAAGCGACACGGTTTATTAAAAGTGCTCGCCAACGTCGCGATCATCGCACTCGCGCACGAGGCGACTAGAATGCCTGCATGAGCGCGATTGTCGAAGAATTGTTACCTTGCCCGGATGCTTGGGACGTGGCACGTGCGTTTGCGCACCTGCCGCACATGGTGTTTCTCGATAGTTCAGATCGCCATCCCGAACGCGGGCAGTTTTCCTACGTGATGGCCGACCCGGTACACTTCGAGCAGCGGGACGCCAACGACAATCGAACGTCGTGCCTCGACGGGTTTACTCTGGGCAATGCGCGTGCGGCTCGGCCCGATCTGCCGCCGTTTCAGGGCGGGGCCGTGGGCGTGATCGGCTATGGTATGGGCCGCGAATTCGAGACCGTGCCACCGCCGCATCTGACGGAATTCCCGCAACCCGATTGGTCGTTCGGCATCTACGATTGGGTGATTGCGTTCGATCATGAGCAAGAGCAGTGTTGGCTAATTTCTACCGGTTTCCGCGACGGGCAGATGTGCGCGAAGCGTGCCGAGAAGCGTCTCAAACAAGTGCGTGACCTTTGGCAAACGCGGGGGCTTTCTCGCGTGCTACCGCGTCTCGCTCATACGCCAGTCGAACGTCTCTCGCCGCAATACCCGCTCGCGAAATACGCTGGCGTAACCTCGAACTTTTCGCGCGAAGCCTACCTTCGTGCCGTGCAACGTGCGATTGAGTACGTTCATGCGGGCGACATCTTTCAGGTGAACATCTCGCAGCGGTTGCTCGCGCCGCTCACCGAACATCCGCTCGAAGTCTATGGCCGTCTGCGACGTGCGTCGCCCGCGCCGTTCGCGTGTTACTTCGACCTCGGCGAGTATCAGGTCGTCAGTGCGTCGCCGGAGCGGTTTCTGCAAATTTCCCCTTCTGGCGAAGTCGTAACGCGGCCCATCAAAGGCACGCGCCCACGTGGGAAAACGCCTGCTGAAGACGCGGTGCTGTTGCACGACCTGACGACGAACCCGAAAGATCGTGCGGAAAATGTCATGATCGTCGACTTGTTGCGGAACGACCTCGGGCGGGTCTGCGAGTACGGCAGTGTGATCGTGCCGAAAGTTTGCGAAGTCGAAACCTACAACTACGTGCATCATCTGGTGTCCGAAGTTCGCGGCCAACTGCGTGCGGGGCTGACGCCGATGGATTTGATTCGCGCGACCTTCCCCGGTGGCAGCGTCACCGGCGCGCCGAAAGTGCGTGCGATGGAGATCATCGCCGAACTCGAACCGACCGCACGCGGACCGTATTGCGGCAGTGTCGGTTTCATCGGCTTCGACGACGCGATGGACGTGAACATCCTGATTCGCACGTTCACGGCCGGGCGCGGTTGGCTACAATTTCCGGTCGGCGGCGGCATCGTGGCAGACTCGGACCCGGCCAAGGAATATGATGAAACGATGCACAAAGCCGCTGGACTGTTGAACGCACTATGATCCTCGAAGGCCTCGTTACCACGACCGGTGAAACCGGGTCCATCCACCTCGCGCCGATGGGGCCGATCTTCGACGCGAACTTGCAGTCGTTCCTGCTGCGGCCGTTCCCCACTTCGCAGACGTATCGCAACCTCGTACGGCATCGCGAAGGCGTATTTCACACCACCGATGACGCACGATTAATCGCTTACGCTGCCGTCGGTGCGGTCGCTGACATCCCGCCGTCATTCGCGGCCAGCCATGTGGCGGGGTTCATTTTGCAGGATGCGTGTCGCGCGTTCGAGTTCGTCGTTCGCACGATCGACGACAGCGAACAACGGGTGAAAATCTACGCCGAGATCGTGGCGAAACACAGCCTGCGCGAGTTCCTCGGCTTCAACCGTGCGAAACATGCCATCGTCGAAGCGGCGATCCTGGCGACGCGGTTTCACCTGCTGCCAGCGGAAGATATTACGAGCGAGTTCGCGAAGTATCGCATCATCGTCGATAAAACGGGAGCATTCGCAGAGGACGAAGCGATGCGATTTCTGGAACAGCGCTGGCTCGCGTTTCGCACGGCGAGGGTCGGATCATGACGGTTCGCATCGTCGCGCCGTGCCGCCTACACTTCGGCTTGCTCCACGTACCGATCGAAGGCTTCGACCATTGGCCCGACGGTCGCCCCGTCCGCAAGTTCGGCGGCCTCGGCGTCATGATCGACGAGCCAAGCGTGATCGTGGAAATCGGTAGCAGAAGTGGCGGAAATGCACATGCACGGGCCATCGCATTCTTGCAAGCGATCGAGGCACAACGGCCCGAGTATCGCGAACGGATCGAACGACTTTCACTCTGGGCGGAAAGCCCTTCCGAGCATACCGGCCTCGGCGTCGGCACCGCACTCGGCATGGCGGTCGCCCGTGCCACATTCGCGGCACTCAATGTGAATCTGCCGTATCGCGAATTGGCACATCTCGTCGGCCGCGGTCTGCGTTCGGGTATCGGCATCCACGGCTTCGAGTCGGGTGGTTTCTTGTTCGACGAAGGGAAATTGCACGACGACGATCTACCCACAATCCGCGAACGTCTGACGTTTCCCACGAACTGGCGGATCGTGTTGTTGCCATCGCAAGAGTCTTCGACGTGGCACGGCGACCGCGAACGATCCGCCTTCCACCGACACCGCAGTGTCAGCGAAGTGCAAGCGACAACCGAGCGATTGCATTCGCTCGCCGAGCAAGTGATGACCGCACTTCGTGCAAACGATTTTGAAGCGTTTTCGCAGACGATCTCGGAGTTTAACCGCGTGGCCGGCGAGCCGTTTGCCCGCGATCAGGGCGGCACCTACGCCAGCGCCGCAATCGGTAACGTCATTCAAACCGTACGAGACTGGGGATACGCGGGCGTCGGTCAATCGTCGTGGGGGCCAACGGTGTTCGCGTTCGCGGAAAATGACGCGGACGCCGAGAGATTGCGTGAACGTGCGAAGTCGCAATTCGCACATCTTTCCGAGCCGATTGTGACGCGGGCCAACGACACGGGTGCCTCTACGCTTTCCGCGCGATAAACGTCCAGTGGCGATCGCTCGACCGTTGCACGCACTCGGATCCGAAGCCAAGTCGGCCCACGAGTTCTTGCACCTCTTCGAGTGTCAGTGCAGCGTGTAGCGATTGCGAAAAGAGTTGCCGCTGATGCGCATTTGCACTGCCTGCGTAGGTTTCGACGAGGTGTTGAAGTTCTTCCATAGTATCTGGCCGAAACAGATCGCGAACGAATAACCGCCCACCCGTCGTACAGACTCGCACCATCTCCGCGAGGCAATCGAACGGTTCCGGGATGTGGTGGACGATGCTATTCGAGATGACGGCGGCGAAACGGGCCGTTGCGTAATCGAGCTTGCGGCCATTCGCACGCTCGATGAGAATGCGATCGCCGAATCCTGCCGCGACGACGTTTCGACGGGCCAAAGTCAGCATTTCTTCGGCGAGATCGATCGCCACGATCCGAACGTGTGGCGATTGCCGTGCAAGTTCGATGGGGATGAGTGCGGTGCCGGTGCCGACGTCGAGGATCGTTCCCGATGCGTTCGGGAACGCCAATAAAAAATCCGCGACGAACGCCTTGTTCACCGCGGAGTGGTCCATCGCATCGTAATCGCAGGCTTCTTCGGGCGTGTCCATCACTTCCGGTTCGAGAATTCGCGGCAACATGATTCGAGCACCTATACTTTACGCGGCGGAAACGGATACTTCGTACAAAGGCGAAAACCTCTTATTCTGGTAGCCGCAGGTCTTTAGCCTGCGTTTGCCACGAGCAATCGCT
>JAYSKW010000099.1:0-7972 GCA_043726085.1 Limnoglobus sp. | reverse complement strand
CGTAAGCATGAACGTGAAAATGCGAGGCCCAGCACCTGGACCGTGTGGCCTTTCAGGACGGCTTTTTCCTTGCCTTTCTCCCACAATCGCACGGTTTTGTCCCAACTCGCGGAGGCGACCAGGTCGTCGGTGGCTCCGAACGCGACTGAGTGAACGACGCCGGTGTGCCCACGCAATGTCGCGGTTTCTTTGCCGGTTTCCGCATCCCATACTTTCACGGTGCCGTCGTTGCAACCAGTCGCGATACTCTTGCCGGTCGGGCTAATCGCGACGGTGTACACCTCTTTCGCATGGCCTTCGAGTGTGCGGATTTCTTCGCCCTTATCGACGTTCCAGATCTTCGCGGTCTTGTCCCAGCACGATGTGACGATCGTCTTGCTATCGGGCGAAAACACGACGCTATCGAGGCCCGAAGAATGCCCCTTGAACGAACGAATCACCTTGCCCGTGGCGGCATCGCGCAGGTTCGCGGTGTTGTCGTGTTCGGCGGTGGCGATGGTGGTGCCATCGGGCGAGAACACCGCCCAGCGAATCGATTTCTCGCCCTCGACGGCGTACAGTTCCTTGTGGGTTTTCACGTCCCACAGTTTCATCTCGCCGAGTTGGCCGTTGTAGCCGCCACCCGACGACACCAGCGTTTTGCCATCGGGAGAGAACGCCACCGACCACGCGAGCGTTTTGGTATCGAGCGTCGCAATAAGCTTCGGTTTCGCGTTCGGCTTGGGGACATCCACGGGTACCGGTGCCGCAAGCGCCACCGCAACCGCGAACAGAAACGTGCCGCAAGCGAGCCATTGGAAAGTGCGTAACATCGCAACGCTCCGTAGGGAAGAGAAGCCATACGAGTACAGTGTCGCCAACCCGCCGCGCGCGTGCAACCGGAAAGGGGAAATGGCACGTAATACGATGGTGGCTCGTATCACTACATATTCGTTTTCTGGAAGAAGAATAGCCGTACGAAGATGGCGAGAACGAGCGAGATCAGCAGTCCAAACATCCAACGCAGCAGATACATGTCGCCCGTTAACTTGGTGTGGTTCGTGTCGATCTTCGCGTTCAACTCCGCTTTCGCCTGGTCGATTTTTGCGTAAACCTCAGCGCGTAATAAGTCGCTCTTCGCGTTCAATCGCTGTTCGACTTCGCGCAGTTTGGTTTCGACGTCGGCGACTGCGCGTTTCAGATCTTCCTTCGTCGCGACTTCGCGAAAATTAATCGAAAACACTTCCGCCAATACGACCGCCTCGGCTTCCGCCTGACGGTCGGACACCCCCGCCGCTTTCAACGCGTTCGCGAATTTCAGCGTGTCGAATGTTGCCATAGACATAGATCGTGTGCCTCCATTCAATCCATCATACCCGAATTCGTTGCAGATCGAAATCTCACAGCACGTGGAAGGCGGCCTTGAGGCAAGCGTGGGCTTCTTCGCCGCGTGCGCGTTCGATGACGACGCCGATGCAGACTTCGCTCGTGTTGATCATCGCGATGTTGATGCCCTTTGCGGCGAGCGCGCCGAACATGGTTTGTGCGACGCCGGTGTGCGTTCGCATCCCGACGCCGAGCACGAAGAGGACCGCGATCTCGGCATCGCCCACGACCGCACAATTCGGGTCGATCGACTGCACGACCGCTTTCGTTCGCTTCAGCGCTTTTGCCAAATCCGCACGCGGAACCGTGAACGATAACTCCGCGCGATCCGGGCGGTTCATGTTCTGCACGATCATGTCGACGAGGATATTTCCCGACGCAATCGCGTTGAAAATCGTCGAGCAATTCCCCGGATTATCGGGCAAGTCGGCGATCGTGATGCGGCTTTGTTCGGCGTTCAAATGCACTCCGCTCACCAGCACGTCTTCCATGCCTTCGAGCCGCGATACGGCGGCTTCGCGGTCGCCGACACCGGCGACGACGAGCGGTTTCGCCCTCGGTTTGAAGCCCATTTGCGATGCACCGCCGATGGGAATCCCCGCACCCTTGCGCGGCAGATGCAACCCGAACGCGGCATGAACCGCCTTCAACGCGCGTCGCCCCTTCACCGCCTTGCGGCTCTCGAGGTGCGACTTCTTGATCGCCTCGCCGGGCGCGCTCGTCTCCTCTTCGACAGGCAGTGCGTCTTCCTCAATCAGTACGCTGATTTTAATGTCGCCGGTGGTAATCATCTTCATGTTGATCCCCTCCGACGCGAGCGCCTGGAACATTTTCTCCGCCACGCCGCTGATGTTCCGCATCCCCGCGCCGACGACCGATACCTTGCTCACCTTGCCCGTTTCGCGAAGCGTCGCCCCCATCGCGCCGACGATCGGCTTCAAGGTTTTGATCGTCTTTTCTAGCTCGATATTGAGCACGGTGAAGCCGATGGTCGCCTTGCCGCCGATGCCGACACTTTGCGCAATCATGTCCGTGGCAATGTTCGCGGCGGCGAGTGCGGCGAAGATCGTATGGCTAATGCCGGGGCGGTCGGGGACGCCTTCGAGCACGAGGCGGGCCTCATCGGCGGCGAGCGCGACGCCGCAAACGGGGACTTCGCCCATCCACTCGGCTTCGGGCACGATCCAGGTACCGATGGCATCCGACCGCGAGTTGCGGACCATCAGCGGCACGTCGTACTTTTTCGCGAACTCGATGCTGCGCGAGTGCATGACACCCGCACCCATGCTCGCCATTTCGAGCATTTCGTCGTAGCTGATCGCGTCGGCTTTACGGGCATCGGGGACGATTCGCGGGTCGGTGCTGTAGACGCCATCGACGTCGGTATAAATCTCGCATTCGACATCGTAGCCCGCAAGTTTCATCGCGGCCGCCACCGCCACCGCCGTCGTATCCGAGCCGCCCCGCCCGAGCGTGGTGATGTCGTACTGCTCGTCCATGCCTTGAAAACCAGCGATAACCACGATGTGCCCCGTCTCGACCGCTTCGACGAGCTTCGACGTGTCGATCTTCTTGATGCGGGCTTTCCGGTGCGTGCTGTCGGTAACGATGCCGATCTGCGGGCCGGTGAAGCTGACCGCTTTCTCGCCGAGTTCGTGGATCGCCATCGCGGTGAGCGCGATCGAAATCTGCTCGCCCGTGGAAAGCAGCATGTCCATTTCGCGGGCCGACGGTTGCGGCGTAATCTCGTTCGCTTTGGCAATCAAATCGTCGGTCGTACTGCCCTGCGCCGAGACGACGACGATGACCATGTTCCCCTCCGCCTTGGCACGAATCGCCTTCCGCGCCGCCTCAAGTACCCGCTCCGCCTTCGCCAAACTCGACCCGCCAAATTTCTGTATCACAAGACCCACGGCAAATCTCCGCAAAGAGTACCGAACCCGCACGTCAGTCAACGTAGTTATCCGCACGCCGACTGCCCATTACGCGGCGATGCGAACCGCGTGTTGTATGATGCATAATTTCACGCGAGTTGCCCGATGCCGCACGTTGTCCCCGACGAATGGAAGCCCCGGTTGCGGGCGTACCTCCTTGCGACTTTCGGCGAAGATCGCGAGCGTCTATCCGCCAGCGACTTCTCGGCCCAATCGGTTCATTTGCAATTCGACGATGGTTCATTCGCCCGGTTTCACTACGCTTTCGTCGTGATTGACGATGTGGATGAGCAATGCATGGTGTTCACCGAACATTGCGGGTACCATGTATTTCCAGTTGGAAGTGATGGCGTCCAGGTTTTGCCAACACCTTACGAGAGCTAATTCATGTTCTCTACCCTGATACTTTCATTCGCGGCTTCTGCGCCGATGCTCGATGAAGCCGTGAAGATTTCTTTGCGAGACGATTTGCCACTAATTCGCCGGCAACGATGGTGCCATCACAACGGGTGTCGCAGACTTCATTGAAGAGGCCGAGTGGAACCTGGCCCGGATCACGAAGAAAGCGAGATACACATTGCCTCAGTTACCGCCGGATGGGAACCGACTCGTTCGCGTGGAGACCCCAGAAGCAGCCGACGACGAACCAGAACCGCTTCTCCTCAACGCATAGTTGCCGATGAACGCCCAGGGGCGATCGTCCTTGGGCGTTCGTTCGTTTACTTTTTGCAGTAGCTCAGCGACAACACGGCGAATGCGGTGGCGAGTTCGGGGAGGTTTTCGAGGAAGGCTTTGCTCTTGTCGTTGGCCCAACTGCCGTCTGGGTTTTGTTTGGCTTTCAGCACCTCGAAGAGTTCCTTGCGCCAGTCGTGCTTCACGCCTTTCGCGTCGGCGAAATCGTCTTCACCCACCGCGTCCATCGCTTTTGCGAATGTATGATAATAGTAGAAGATACCATTTTGCCCCATTCCGGGGTTCTCGTCTAATGTATAGTGCGCACGCACCCATTTCAGTGCGGCCTTCACGCGCAGATCGTCTTTGCCAACCCCCGCATATAGGAAGCTCTTGAGGCCCGCGTAGGTCATGCCGCCTTCGCTCCGCAAGCCACCGGCGGCGGTCCGCTTCTCGTTCTTCTCATCGCTGGCTGCGAGCGGGTTATAGATGAAGCCGCCCCTGTCGTCGTCGGTCGTTTTCTTCGCATACTCCTGATCGTTGAACTCGCCAGGTAGATTTTGACTGCGGCTAATAAACGATAGTGCCTTTTTGATTGCGGGGTCGTCGGACTTCGCGCCGCCGGCTAAGAGTGCCTCCATGAAGAAGTGCGTGTTCGACAAGTCCGGCCCACCTTTGCCGCCCTTCTTGTCGTAGCCGGCCCCGCCGAACTTCACATCTTTGTCGTCGACGTCGCCATCGCCGAACTGCAAGGTTCGCAAAAACTTTGAAGCTCCACTAATGACGGCATCGTACTTCTTGTTCGCGTTCGATTCCTTGAATGCCATGACCGCGAGGCAGGTCGTATAGTTTGCGAGTCCCTTGTTATACACGCCGCCGTCGCCCTTCACGGCTTTCTCCATGTACTTCAGCGCCTTCGCGACCACTTCATCGTTGGCATCGAACCCGGCACGAACGAGCGCGGCAGCGGTCAGCGCCGTCACGCCCGGCTCCCCGGCTTGTGGCGGCGCGAAACTGCCATCGTCCTTCTGCTTCGACTTCAAGAAGCCATAGGCTTTGTCGAAAACGGCCTGAACCGCCTTCGGGTCGGCCGCCGCAAAAGTGTTCGATACGGGCCAATAGGTAGCCACACCTGCGCCTAAAGTGGACGCGAAGAACCGACGACGCGAGACGGGAACCATGTTTTGTACTCCAGTGATGCACTGTTTATATCTGCTCGGACGCATAGTTGCAATTCCCGCGCCGCAACCGTTCCGCCATACAATTACTACATGATTACAACATCGCGGCTCGCACTCATTCCCGCAACGGTCACCTTGGCGCGTGCGGAACTGGCGGACCGCGGCGAACTCGCCCGGCTGCTGGCGGCTGCGATCCCAGAGAATTGGCCACCGGAATCGACCGCCGATGCGTTGCCGCTGTTTTTGAGTTGGCTGGAGGCGGCACCGGATCGCGTCGGTTGGTTCGGCTGGTATGCGCTCGCTCGAACCGACGATGTGGACGTGCCCGTTCTGGTCGGCGGCGGCGGGTTTCTGGGGCCGCCAGAAGGCGGCGTGGTGCGAATGGGTTACTCGATGCTCCCGCAGTTTCAGCGTCGGGGATACGCAACGGAAATGGTACGCGGGTTGATCGCCTGGGCACTCGCACACCCGGAAGTCGAGTCGATCGAGGCCGAAACCGAGTGGGCCAACCCCGCCTCGGTGCGCGTGTTGGAAAAAACCGGGTTCCTGTCCACCGGGCCAGCCACAGAGCCAGGCGGTTCGCGATTTACGTTGATGGGGAAGGTCTGACGCGATAAAACTAGAATTCTCATTTTCCTCACACACGGTGACGCATGCCGACGCGATGGACGATCTTTGGCATCATCGCGTTCTGGCTCGGCACGATGGGCTACGTCGGCTACCGCGATGTGTGGCCGTACTGGATGGCTACGCGGCCGCCGTCGATCCTCATCGATCTTTCCGACGAAGCGACGCAGGCCGTCCCCGCACGTTGGACCGTCTATCGCGGGGCCGAACGCATCGGCTCGCTCACGACAGCGATGCGCCGCGACGACACCGACAACACCTTTCAATTCAAGAGCCGATACACCGCGTTACAGTTCGACGACAAGTTTTTCCGCTGTTCGATACCCGAGCTGGAAATCGTCGCGAAAGTCGGTCGCGATGGCGATCTACGCGGGCAAATGATGGCCGGCACGATGCACGGCCAACTCCTCCTCGGCCCCGTCGTGCTCGTCGAAGCGAAAGCGACCGCGACGGTGACGGGCACTGTGATCGACGGGCAACTCGTCGGGAATTGCACCTTGAAATCGGACATCGGCAACATCGACCAACCGCTCGACCCCGTGCCCGTGCCGGCCGGTCAGGTGCTGAACCCGCTGCTCCCCGTCAGCCGCCTGCGCGGCATTCAACACGGCCAACGCTGGACGATCCACGAAGTCAATCCGCTCGCCGATGCCATGATAGCACTCGGTAAAGGCATCCTCAAAGAGAAGGCCGGAAACGCCGTCGCCACCTTCGCGACGCAATCGACCGCGCGCGCGACGTACCTCGCTGAAGTGCAAGATCGAACCGAAATGCTCCCGCGAAAAAGCGCCGCGCCGGTCGAGTGTTGGGTGATCGAGTATCGTTCCGACAAAGACAAATCGACCGCCAAAACCTGGGTGGCAATCGCATCGGGCCAAGTGCTGCGACAAGAAGCCAAGTCCAACGGCGAACGCCTAAGACTCGAGCGCGAAGACCAATGAAACTCGCACCGGGATGAACCCGGTGGCTCGTATGCCCCCTGTTTTACGAGCCACCGGGCTCGTGCCGGCGGGAGTTTTTCCGAAGCCATATGCTACTGCCGCCCGTTTGCGGGGTGGCTTTGGCGCGGGACAGTAACAGCGGGCTGGCGCTCGCCAGTTCCGTGGCGTGATGCGCTTCGAGGTACGAACTGAACAACAAGATTTTCCAGTCGCGATGGCCCTGCAACATCGCCCGTAGCAGGTACGTTTCGTTCCAGGCCCAACCGAGGTCGTACCAGCTACGCGGGTACTCGAACGGCCAGAATATATCGTGAATGTGTACGACCACACCGGGGCGCAGTCGCGGCAGGATCTCGAAGAACAGGTGGTTCACGTCGGAGCCGATTTTCGACACGTGCGACGAGTCGATAAACAGAATGTCGTTCGCTTCCAGGGCATCAAATCGCTCGAATGGTACGTCCTGCACGCGCTGTTCGAGCACCGTACACGTCTGGCGGTCGGCGGGCGTGAGTAGCGTATTCAACCGCGTGGGGTATGGCTCGACGAACGTCAATTCGGGCTTGCATTCGAGGAAGTGATCTCGCACATCGAGCATCAATGCCGACGAGAACCCCGAGCCGATTTCAATCACGCGCTTCGGTCGCAGATCGCGCAACATCGCGTACAGAAACAGCGCATCCGAGTACGTGAAGAACGCATTCTCGAACGAGTATCGCTGCCCGGGCGTCGGGTTTTCCACGAAGTGTTGCTCGGCGAATAATCGTCGAAACGACGCGAGGCGTTCGAGTTGCTCGGCGACGTTCAGATCGATTCCTGGCAAACTCGCTATCGTCGTATCGCTCAACCGTGGGTGGTCGCGCCGGAGTTCGTCCACGTTCGGCAGCGGCGAGCAAAAGTGGCCCGGCGGGTACGCGAGGAATTGCCGGTTCGGGTCGCGCCATAGACGCAGCAATCGGCGTAGCCAACGTGCGGAATAGTAGACGCGACCGCCGCCGGGGATCGCGTTCATCACCGATTGAAGACTGGGCATAATGCGTCCGGTAAGCAACTGATATTGATTCACTGTCCCAGTTGACTGTAATGGCACATGGGCTGCGCGACCTCAAATTCGAGCGAAATGCACTCAGAGAGAACCATCACACGATTTGATTTTTCTCTGCTTTGCGTCTTTGCGCCTCTGCGTGAGAAACGTTTTGATTTGCATTTCCTGCCAACCGGGTCGGGATAAAATCCTTTCTCACGCAGAGGCGCA
>JAYSKW010000098.1:0-2702 GCA_043726085.1 Limnoglobus sp. | reverse complement strand
CGTCGGTTTGCCGCCCTCGCAGAAAGTAGTCGATGCGTTCGTGGCGGATCGATCCCCCGATGCGTACGATAAACTCGTCGATTCACTGCTCGCGTCACCGCACTATGGCGAGCGTTGGGCGCGGCACTGGCTCGATGTCGTTCACTTCGGCGAAACGCACGGCTACGACAAAGACAAGCCACGACCGAACGCCTGGCCGTACCGCGACTACGTGATTCGCGCTCTGAATTCGGACAAGCCATACGGGCGATTCGTCCAAGAACAGATTGCGGGGGACGTGCTGTTCCCTGGCACCGTCGATGGCATCGAGGCACTCGGTTTCCTGTCGGCGGGGCCGTGGGATTTCATCGGCCATGCCGAGTTGCCCGAGTCGAAGATCGACGGCAAAATCGCCAGGCACCTCGACCGCGATGATTTCGTCGCCAACACGATGAGCACCTTCGTTGGGCTGACCGTTCACTGCGCGCAATGCCACAATCACAAGTTCGATCCGATCAGCCACGAAGACTATTATCGCTTGCAAGCCGTGTTCGCAGCCATCGACCGGACCGACAAAGCGTACGACTCGGACCCCGCAATCGCCGCCCAACGTGCGGCACTCGAAGCGCGGAAAGCCGATGCCGATTTGAAGGCGAAACTGTTGCGGAACAAAGCCGGTGCGGAACTCATTGCCATCGAGAAACAGATTGCCGACGCCACGACACCCGCCATCGGGCCGAAGCCCCCCGAGCACGGCTACCACTCGACCATTTCTGCGAAACACGACGAGTCGAAGTGGGTGCAGATCGATCTCGGTGCGAGCCAGAAACTCGAGCGAATCGTACTTCGGCCATGCCACGACGACTTCAACAATATCGGTGCGGGGTTCGGTTTCCCCGTGCGTTTCCGGATTGAGCTTTCGGATGATGCCGAGTTTCAAAAGGGCGTAACCACCCTCGCGGACGAAACCGAAAAGAACTACGCGAACCCTGGCACGACCGCGTACACCGCGATGGCAGGCGGAAAGAGCGGGCGATATCTGCGGTTGATGGCCACGAAACTCGCGCCGCGACAGGATGATTTCATCTTCGCGCTCGCCGAGTGCGAAGCGTTCGATGCGAGCGACAAAAACGTTGCGATCGGCAAACCGGTGACGGCACGCGATAGCATCGAAGCGCCGATCCGCTGGCGAAAAGCGAACCTGACCGATGGTATCTACCCAGCCGCGCCGAAATTATCCACGAGCGATCTACCCAAACTCAAACAGTCACGCGACGAGTACCTCCGCAAAATGCTCGGCGAAAGCGGCGTCAAGGATTTGGCGTTACACGAGGCGACTTCCCGTGCGGTCGATACGGAAATTCGCGCGTTAGCCGGTTCGCGCCGCGTGGCGTTTATCGGTGCGGTTCACACGGGCGAAGGGAACTTCATCGGCACGGGGGCCGGCGGTGGCAAACCGCGGCCGATTGCGATTCTCCCGCGTGGCGATGTCACCAAACCCGGCAAGGATGTCGCGCCGGGCGTGCTCGCGATACCCGGCGTTGCCGCGTTTTCGCTGGCTGCAAATCACACGGAAGGCGAACGCCGTGTGGCACTCGCGAAGTGGCTGACCGATGCGAACCACCCGCTCACTTGGCGAGTGATGGCGAACCGCGTGTGGCAGTATCACTTCGGTCGCGGCCTCGTCGATACGCCTAACGATTACGGCAAAATGGGCCAACTGCCATCGCACCCGGAACTGCTCGATTTCCTCGCCTACGAGCTTCGCGAACATCAGTCGCTGAAGAAATTGCACAAGACGATCGTATCCAGTGCGACGTATCGATTGTCTTCGGAGTCGAACCCAGCGAATGAAAAAATCGACTCGGAGAATCGCTATCTCTGGCGGCAGAACCGGCGGAAACTCGAAGCCGAGGCGATACGCGATTCGATCTTGCTCGCGGCAGGGAAACTCGACCTCAAGATGGGTGGCCCGAGCTTCCAGGATTTCGTCGTCGAGAAGCCCGAGCATTCGCCGCATTACCTATATCACCTCCACGATCCCGACGATGTGCGTTCGCATCGCCGTACGATTTATCGTTTTGTGGTGCGGTCGCAACAGCAACCGTTCCTCGCATCGCTCGATTGTGCAGACCCGTCGTTATCGGTGGATAAACGCAACCAAACGCTGACGCCGCAACAGGCGCTGGCACTCCTCAACAACAACCTGAGCGTGGCAATGGCGAAGCATTTCGCCATCCGCGTCGAAGCACTCGCCACCGATGATGTGGGCCGAATTCGGGCCGCATTCCAAATCGCCATCGGGCGGGAACCGACCGCACAAGAACGCGAAACGCTGGTTGCATTCGTGCAAAAACATGGCCTCGCCAACGGCTGTCGCGTGATACTGAACCTGAACGAGTTTGCCTTCGTGGATTAAATCATGGACCGTCGCGAGTTTCTATCGCTGTCGTCGGCGAGCCTCGGTGGGATTGCGCTCGCGAGCATGACTGCCGGTGCGGTGCCGCACCATAAACCGCGTGCGAAGCGCGTCGTGCAATTGTTCATGGCGGGTGCCGCGAGCCACGTCGATCTCTTTGACTTCAAGCCCGAGTTAATCAAACGCCACGGGCAGGCGGCCGACTTCGGCGAACCAGTGGAGGCATTCCAAAACGGCCTCGGCCCATGGCTGAAACCGGTCTGGGAATTCAAGCCGTACGGCAAAAGTGGCAAGCACCTCAGCG
>JAYSKW010000097.1:0-1565 GCA_043726085.1 Limnoglobus sp. | reverse complement strand
ATCGCACACGCTCGAACGCCGTGGCCACACGCTCGAATCGTTCCTGAAACGCTACGACATCGCGAAAGGCGGCTGCCCGATGTTCCACGTGCGCTTCGGTGTGAAGGATCACTTGTTCTATTCGCAAGAAGAAGTCGAAGCGTTCCGCTCGAGCGAATCGACGCGCCTCGGCCGCGAGATCGCGATCAGCGACGCCGTACTCGCCGTGGCCGCCCCCGCGACACTGACGACCGATGCTAACGCGAAGCCGGTGGTGCCCGCCGACGAAGTCGATCGCTTCACGACCGACGAATGGCACGAAGTCCGCGGGCTGAACCGCGGTATGGCCAAGCTCATCGACGCGGGCTTCCAGCCATCGGACTTGATTCCGCTGCCACGAATCGCCGGCCGCGAACCGCCGATTCGCTTCACGCTGAAGTCCGGCGAATCCGAACGCGACTTGCTTCACCTGCGAATGCTGGCGAGCGAAGTGCGTCGCAACGGCGAAAAGGGCATGACGATCACGCGGTTCAAAGGGCTAGGCGAAATGGACCCCGACGAACTCTGGAAGACAACGCTCGACCCCGAGCACCGCACGCTGTTGCGCGTAACCATGACCGACGCGATCGCCGCCGAGAAGATGTTCCGCACGCTAATGGGCGAAGAAGTCGAAGGCCGCCGCGAGTTCATTCTAAAGCACCGCGTCGAAGACCCCAACGAGATCGACTACGGGGCGTAATTATGAATTAGCCGCGACGAATTTGATCCTCAGTCACGGGATGAACGATGCGCGTACCGACAATTTCTGCGTTTGCGAGTGGGCTGAATGCGGAGACGGCGTTCGATGTCCTCGCGGTGGCCAAGGCACTCAAGGCGACGGGTAAGGATGTCGTCGAATTGCAGATTGGCGACAGTCCGTTTCCCTCGACGGCGAGCGCGTTGTCGGCGGGGAAGGCGGCGATCGATGCGGGGGTGACGCGCTATTGCCCGTCGATCGGGCTGCCGGAATTTCGCGAGACAATCGCCAAAACGGTGCGTGCGGAGTTCGGCATACCGGCCAACGCGGAGAACGTCGTCGTCGGCCCAGGTGCGAAGATCTTCGAGACGCTTTTCTGCGAGATGTTCGTCGAACCGGGCGATGATGTATTGCTGTTCAGCCCGACGTTCCCGACCTTCGAGCCGAACGTGTTACGCCGCGGTGGCAAGCCATTTTACGCGAACCTAACGCAAGAGAACGCCTTCCGCCCGAACCCCGCCGACGTCGAACGCTTCCTGAAAACGGCAGCGCGACCGAAGGCGATCTTCCTGAACTCGCCGCACAACCCGACGGGTGGCGTCGCCACTGCCGAAGACCTGAAAGCGATCGCGGACCTGATCCGTGGCACGGGCGTTGCGCTGCTGTCCGACGAGCCGTATTGCCACATGGTCTGGGAGGGGAAGCACCGGAGTATTCTCGCGGAACCGGGCATGATGGAGCAGTGCCTCGGCGCGTTCACGTTCTCGAAATCGTACAGCATGAGCGGCTGGCGGCTCGGCTTCGCAATCGGCTCGGCGACGCACGTGCAATTGATCTCGAAGCTCATCAA
>JAYSKW010000096.1:0-7606 GCA_043726085.1 Limnoglobus sp. | reverse complement strand
GTTGAAAGACCTCGTCGTCGATCGCTCCGCATTCGACCGCATCATTCAGAGCGGCGGCTACGTCAACGCGAACACCGGCGGCGCACCGGACGGGAACAGCTTGCCGATCCCGAAGGTCGATGCGGACCGCGCGATGGATGCCGCCGAATGCATCGGGTGCGGGGCCTGCGTGGCAGCGTGCCCGAACGCCTCCGCGATGCTGTTCATGAGCGCGAAAGTCGGGCATCTCGGCCGGATGCCACAGGGCCGCGTCGAACAAGCGGAGCGCGTGAAAAAGATGGTGAACGCGCACGACCGCGAAGGCTTCGGCCACTGCACGAACATCGGCGAATGCGAGGCCGCCTGCCCGAAGGAAATCTCCACCGAGTTCATCGCCGACCTGAACCGCGACTACATCCAATCCGCCGCAAAGGCGGTGGTGAAGGGGTAGGCGATGAGTCTCCGCGTAAAAGTGGCGTAAGTCCGTGATCTGACAATCAAAAATTACTCCTCGACCATCTTTGCAAACGAGCGTGTGATCTCGATGTTCTCCAGCACGATCTTGACCATGACGGCAAGCGGGACCGCGAGGACCATTCCGGGCAGGCCCCAGACGAGGCCCCAGACGGCAAGGGCACCGAGGACGATGAGCGGGCTGAGACCGACGGCACGGCCGATCAGCATCGGTTCGATCAGCGTGGCACAGACGATATGCACGGCGAGTACCAAGATGGCCGCGACGATCACAGGCGCGCCGAAGCCGAGTTGCAGAAGCGCGAACGCGATTGGCAATGCGTAGGCGACCACGCTGCCGATGTAGGGAATGAAGTTGCAAACGAAGGTGAGTACCGCCCACATAATCGCGAATTTCACGCCGCACACTGTTAGAACGAGGCCGACGGGAATCGCGAAAATCAGGCTCGAAAGCACCTTCGCCTTCAAGTAGCTGATAATCGCCGAGTTGATGCGACCCGCGATGTGTAGGATTTTGGTCGCTTCGTCGTCGGGGTAAGCGTTACGCACTTTTGTCGGTAGCTTTTCGGCACCGAGTAGCAAAAACAACAAGTATAACCCCGCCACGGCGAGTTCGATTAACCCACCGAGTGCGACGTTGACCATCGTGCCGATGTGGCCCGGCAGTTGCTCGGCGATCTGTTCCTCGAAGCTCTTCGACCCTTCGCTTTTTTGCGACCAGATCCACGGCACATTCACGTTCAGGAAGTTGTGCAACCCCTGGCTGAGGGTGATGGCGCGTTCTTTCAGCGCGGGTGCATCTTCGGCCAGCCCGAGCAAACTGGCATAGACGAGCAAGATGATCGCGCCGAGCACGCCGACGGCCCCGCTGACGAGCAGAACGAGTGCGACCGGTGTCGGTACGCCGCCGCGCCGCAATCGCGAGTAGTAAGGCAACAGCACATAGCACAGGAACACTGCGATCAACAGCGGCCGCAGCACGGCCGCGAGTTGGCCGAGCATCCACCAACCCCCCGCAACGATGACGACGGCATACGCCGCCGTCTGCAGTGTGGCGGGATCGCGCCAACGCCCAGACCGCGTCAGTAGTGGTGTGAGGTTCGCGGTCGGCGTTTCGATCATGGGTCACTCGTACGAAATACGTGAGTCGTTCGCGATTGCGTGCCCGACATCCGCGCGAATCTGCATGGAAATCGAACACGCACTCGCCGTCGAACCCGACGCGACACAGGATTAACTACGACGAAAGCGACTGGAATTGTAGGGCATTTGCGAAAGAAATGAATTCTGCACCGAACTGGCCCACAGTTTGCGTCGTCTGTTGTTAATGTGAAATGTCCGACCTACCCCTGGTGTGAATTTCGGTCGCAACAAACTTAACCGAGTTCACACCGTCCGTTCGCACGATGCACCCGCTGGCTTTCGATAATGCCGATGCGTGTGCGTTCGATTCACTCCCCCTTAAAGCCTTCCGTGCGCAGCTTGGCACGTTGGGTATCCGTTGCTTGGTCCGTGCGGTTCATTTGGGAGAAGCTTCGTGGCCTCTCTAGGGGACTGTAGTTCGTGTGAGGAGTGATTTATGGCTCGCATTCGTTTCGTCCGCGTGCTCTCGGTCGCCGTGCCCGTTTCCGTCATCGCGATGCTCGGTTGGGTCGTTGCCGACCCCGTACTCGCCGAAGCCGCCGGCATTGATGTGTGGAATGTCGGTCGCTTAGAGGATGAACTGCGCGAAACCAATGTTGCGGGCGACAAACTCACCGCGATCCATGCGGCGAACCAGTCACAGTATCAATTGAATCAGGCGATTCTGTTCGACGTCATCGATGGCAAGCGGAAACTCGCCGTCGCCGCCGAACAACTTTGGAAGATGAACCAACAGTCGCCGGGTTACACTTACGTCATACCCGCGAGACGAAAGGGGCCGACGATTATTGCGAAGGTCGCGCACAACATCATGTACAGCGCGTCGCAAGAACTGCGTCACACTCCCGACGCACATCGCGTGTTGATCGCGAGGTTGCGGACCGAATACGAAGTCACTTTCGGCGTGAGCGCACCGGAAATCGAGTAAATTCCACACGTTCCGGATGCCAAGTCTGATCGCTTGGCATCCATCGCCGCCAAAATTGACCGGTTGCAGTTATCTGTCCGGTTCTCTTCTACTTCATAGTGGCGTGCCAGCCTTCAACATGCAGACACGCCGGAATTTTTGCGACGAAATTGCCGCAATTTCAGGCGATTGTGCAATATCCCGCATTTTACCTGACACGGTCGTTCAATTGTGTCGTCTACTGATCGTGCAAAGTCGCAATGCCCAGATTCGCATCGGTGTCATATTCCCCGATGTGCGGGAACTATGATGTCGTGCGGTCGAAAAACGCATTCGTAGCGCGTCCGGCTTCGGAAATCCGGTCACAACTTTCGATGTCTGCTTTAAGGATCGGTACGACTGTCGAATTGTCTCGAACTGGCACGACGCCATCCTTGTATCCCCAGTGAATATCCGTGCGTTCCATACGAGAGCCTTTATGGCTTCTCACTGGGAACCTTCGTCTGAAGTGAGGAGTGGGCTATGGACCGCATTCGCTACATTCACCTGTTTTCCGCTACGGTCGCGGTGACGTTCTTCACAATTCTTTGTTGGTTCGCGATTGATCGCGCTTCAGCTGAATTCGCTGGCATGGATGTCTGGAACATTGGCCGGCTGGAAGTGGAACTCCGCGATACCAATGCGAAGGGCAACCAACTTAATGCGGAACATGCGACGAGCCAGGCGCAGATCGAAGTGAATCAATCGATCCTGTACGATGTCATCGACGGCAAATGGAAGCTTGCCGCGGCGGCCAATCAACTCTGGAAAATGAACTTGCTCTCTCCAGGTTACTCCGACGTCATCCCGAAGTCGCGCCAGGGGCCGACGATCCTCGCGAAAGTGGCGCACAATATCATCGTTCGTGCAGCGCAAGAACTGTACGAAAAACCGACCGGAAGACGTGCGTTGATCGCGCGCTTGCGGGCCGAATACGAAGCGGCTTTCGGCGTGAGCGCACCGGAGATCGATTAGTTGTGCAGGGAAGTAACAGGCGATGTGGGCGAACGAGACGATTACGAACGGTTAGCGGCAACCCAGAGCATGTAGGCGACGCGCTCGTTCACGGTGGTTCGCTTGCGTTCCTTGGCGATGGTGCCATCTCGCCACGCATAATAAATCGCGGCGACGGCGAACACTGCTAAATATCCGACAACCATTTGAAACATGGTCAAAAGCCCTCCCACGTGCCCGAAAGGATACGCAACCCCGTGTGAGGTCATCGTCGTTCCTACTCGCTTCACAATCTAAGCCTAATTCAAGAGCGACGTCGGTGCAAACGCGCGTCGTGGGAATCTCGGGAGTTGCTGTCGGATTTTCCGTGCAATCCGTCTCGCACGGAACGGCAGTTTCGGTAATCTGCAACGTGCATTACGCCCGGACTTTCGGCTCGCCGCGTAATCCCCATAAGCCTTCGCTACCGAGGCGAATGATCCGCCCGCCCACTTCAATCTCGAAAAGATCGTCCAACGCATCGTACCGTAGGCAGTGCGCCGTCGCGCCGGGTATCAACCCGTGTTCGCGCCATTGTCGCAACCGGGCGGGGTTGTCGTCCTGTGCTTCGCGGATGATTGTCGATTGCCCGTCGCGCAGTTCCGATAGTCGTTGAAGCACGCGGTCGGTCAGTTCGCCCGTAGAAGTGGGGATCGGGTGGCCATGCGGATCTTCCGCCGGTTCGCCGAGATACGCCGCAATCGCTTGTTCGAGCCGCGGCGAAATGGCATGTTCGAGCGCTTCGGCTTCGGCATCGACTTCGCTCCAGTCGAGGCCGAGAACCTGCGTGAGGAACAATTCGATGAGACGATGACGCCGAACGACTCGCCGCGCGGCGATGAGTCCCGATGGCGTAAGCGTGGCCCCGTCGCCGGGCGCGTACGTGATCCAGCCCGCTTCCGCCAAGCGTTTGAGCATCCCCGTGACCGAGGGCGCTTTCACACCGATTAGATTGGCAATCTCCGCCGGCGAAACGACCTGCGACGCCCCGCCCAGGTTGTGGATCGCCTTCAGGTAGTCTTGCACCGCTTCGGACGGCTCGGACATGGCGAAAACCCATCGAGGAACGCAAACGACACGCGACTATCTTAGACGAAATGTTTGTACGCCGAGAGTGCGACGCACCACAAGGCGAGAAATCGCGCCAGTGGTGGCAACATCATCGCCGATCACCCCGCATCCAATGCCGGGTGTTGCATGTGGTGGCCGGTGACGTCTTGATAGGCTTTCGCCACGCTCAGCAGATCGGTTTCGCCGTAGAGTTGACCCGTGAAGGTGATCGCCGTCGGCACAGGGATTTCGGATTTCGTGAAGCCGTTCGGCAGGCACACCGTCGGGTGGCCGGTTAAATTCGCGATCGACAGATCGTTCCCGCCGACGTAAACATCGACCGTTTCCATCACTTTTGCCATCGCCTGCATGAGCTTCGTTCGCAGCCGGTTCGCGCGCAGATATTCGACCGCCGACGTGAACCGATAGGCGCGAAACGTGTTTGGCCAGAAGCTGCCGAGGCTGTCTTCCTTGACGCCGGCGCGGGTGAGGTCGTCGAATGCGGTCGCACATTCGCAGTCCAAAATGATGCTGCTCATCGTGCTAACGGGCAAGTCGTTTGGCAACGATATCGTCACCAACTTCACGCCGAGATCGGTGAGGGTTTTCTTCACGGCGGCGGACGTTTGCTCGAAAATGCCGACGCGCATTTCCTTCAACGGCTTCGCGTTCGGCCACGTAAAAGGCCGATTCACGCTTGTCGGATCATTCGCATCGGCCCCGTGAATCGCACCGAAGATCAGCGCGCAATCTTCGACGCTCCGCGCAATCGGCCCGAGTTTGTCCATCGACCACGACAGCGTCATGCAGCCGTGGCGACTGATGCGGCCAAAGGTTGGGCGTAGCCCGGTGACACCGCAGCGCGTGCAGGGTGAAATGATGCTGCCGAGCGTTTCGCTACCGATGGCGAACCCGACCAGCCCCGCCGACACCGCCGATGCGGAACCGGCGGACGAGCCGCTCGAACCTTGCTTCGGGTTCCACGGGTTGCGGGTCATTCCGCCGAACCACTGATCGCCGAGCGCGAGCGTACCGAGCGTGGTTTTGGCAACGAGGACCGCACCGGCGGCTTCGAGTTTCTTCGCTACGGTCGCTTTCACATCCAAAGTGCGATCCTTGAAATGCGCCGCCCCCCACGTGGTCGGATAGCCGGGGTAGGCGATGAGATCCTTCGCGCCCCACGGGATGCCGTGCAGCGCGCCGCACGGCTTACCGGCGGCGCGTTCGCGGTCGGCAACTTCCGCCTGACGAAGCGCGAGATCGTCGGTGAGCGTCACGACGCACTTCAACAGCGGGTCGTATTTTTTGAGGCGAGCCAGGTACAACTTCGTGAGTTCGACCGAGGAAATCTGCTTCGTATGCAGCAAGTGACGGAGATGTGTCAGCGGCGCGAACGCGAGTTCGGTATCGGCGTCGGGCTTTTTGAAATCGAGCGTCGGCGGCGTGACGGTGCCGAGTGGCCCCGTATGTGGCTGTCGCCCCGGCGCGGGGTCGAACTGAATCGCGGGGAGCGTGTCGTTCCCGAGCGGAACCTCTGCCGCCTTCTTCAAACCGCTCAGGTGACGAGTGAGTGTCGCTGCGACGAGCTTCCGTTCTTCGTCGCTCAGCGTAATGCCCGCAACCCACTCGGCATTCTTGACCATCTCGGCGGTAATGCCGGTCGGCTTCTCTTTTTCTTTCTCCGCCTCCGCAGCCGCCGCCCGCTGGAACGCGGTCCCGCCGATACCGAGTGCCGCCACCACCGCTAACAGTTCGCGCCGATCTGTCATGTCTATGTTCCCTAAGTTGTCGGTCAGGCTTCGGCAGCGATTTGGCTTTGCGAGGTGTGCAAACTCTTTTTGCGAGTCCCTGCCCGGCGTATTTCGAGGAGGTAGATATAGACGTCTGGCAAGGAAACACCGTTTACCGAGCAGCCAGATAGCAACTGATGACCAGGAGTCTCGAAAGTCGTCCGCATAACGTCTAATGCTGGCGTATGATCGGAAATCACCCAGACGCGATCTAACGGTATTTTATCTAAAAGGCCATGAGCCTTCAGCGTTTTTCGCACTCTCAGATATGCGGCCTCAATGCCTTTTTGTTCTGCAAGCGTTGAAGAAATGGCAAATAGCCACCGTTGGCTAAGCTCTTCATGCCACCACATGATAGCGCGTGGTTTCAGGACATCGTCGGCCTCTAAAGCCTCTGATGCTGTTTTCCCCGCAGAAATGTCGATGTCTACCAGTGAAGGCGAATCCATTGAAAAACACCCTGATTTTTGGCGGCAATCGCATTATAGAAGGTCGTAGCGGCATCTCGCGATTGAGCGATCGCATATCGGGCTTCAGGGTTCCATTTCGAGACGATGGACCATCTTGCATCGAAAAGTGAATTTTCCCTAGCCACTTTCAGAAAATTCCTAAGGCCAGCGAGAGTTACCAACTTAGCGTATGCGTGCGTGTGAGCCTCCATAACGCTAGTCTTATCGAGAAACTGGTACCGATCGGTTAGCTTTGCAAAACAAGCTTTTAGCCCGCACTCTAACGGCAAAACCACCGATGTGGAAAGCCCCGTCATATAGACCGTTTCTAAGGAGCAGCCGAGACTCGCGAAGCCGTAAGCGTGCGAGCTTTTGGAAATCGCTTCTGAACAGTTTGGACATTTTAGTCGACACGGGTTGGGGGCTGGTTGCTTACATCGAATTTAACCCCCTTGTCATAAATGACACACACGGATGGCGACACTTCTTGCCCGAAAGTCGGTGCAGCTTGAGGGTGCGACCGTTTGCGCAAACGGGAAGGCTTGTATCGGATCGGATTTTACCAGGCCGAATCACGGCCCTTGGCTGCGTGTGGTTGCGAGTGCGGCGCGCCGCCATTCCTCGTCGAGTTGTTTCGCGCTATTGTAGCCGTATTGTCGTTCGAGCGCTTTGTCCATCCCGTAGCGTTGGCTGTCGCGGATGAACATTGTGAACGCCTTCTCGCCCTTTTTGCGGACCATCCAATCGACTAACGACACGCTTTCGATGTAAAAGGCGGTCAC
>JAYSKW010000095.1:0-5587 GCA_043726085.1 Limnoglobus sp. | reverse complement strand
GGTGGCGAGCTCGTTACACGTGTTGGGGCGGCTTCTTGCGCTTCACCGCACGCATCGGCCCAGGATCGCCACTGCGTTTTGTGGAACCCATAGCAAGGGCCACACGGCGAGATCGTCGGCCCACTGAACTGCTTGAAGTAGCGGTTATCGAGGACGGGGTACAGTTTCGGTGGCACGGTCTTCGGCTTGTGGCCGAACAGCGAAGGAACATCGTTCGCAACGGAAGTAGCGGATGACACGGCAATCACCGCGAGGGTGGCCATGGCGACACGATGAAAAGTCAAAAGCGGACGCATTGTGGATTCCTTTCCAAAAGTAAAGTGTGGAGGAGAACTCCACACGTGTTTGTTACCGGCGAGCGCGACCACCGCCGGCGGCATTTCCGAAGTTCTGACGTGGGCCTTGACCGATATTGCCGCCGCCGATGCCATTCATGCCCATCCCGCCACTACGGCCACTCGATGAGCCGAAGCCGCCACCCGATCCACCGGATCGGCTACCGCCACCTCCAGCAGAGAAGTTGTTGAAATAGTGCGAATAGAACCCGAACGATGCGCCATTGCCGGTGATCGGCCCGACGGTATTATCGCCACTGCCGTTGGTTAAGCCCTGAATCGACTGGTTTTGCGTTGAAAGCTGCTGCTGGAGGATTCCCGATTGCTGTTGGAGTTGCTGTTGCGGGCGGATGATGCCGTAATAATTCGTGACGGCATTGCCGCCACCGCCGTTGTTGTTGCGAAGCAGGTTTAAGTATGGGCTGAAACTCGGCGAGCGAGTGGGGCCGACGCCCGGTTGCGGTTGAGCGTTCGCGATTTGAAGCGACGATAAGCTGAGAAACGCCACCAAAACGACTGTGTAAATTCCTGCGTGTCGCATAATTGTGCTCCTTCGAGTTCGATGCGCCGATGTTTGCTAACTTCATTCAAGCTAACGCAAACATCGTGCCCGTCAACTGAGCCATTCCTGGCCATGTGACTGCGACTAACGAAATGAATCGACGGCGGGCAACCCCATGATGGAGTCGCCCGCCGTCGTTATTGCCGCAAACTCGATGTTGCGGAAGTAAATGTCGTTATTACCGTCAGACTATCGTCCGGTTCCCGTGCCGGTACCGAAGTTTTGGCCGTTCACCGTCTGGATGGTCGAGGCTCCGAGGAGCGTGAACCCAAAGGCTCGTTCGGCGGGTGCTAACACTCGTCCGAAGTAGGTGTCGAACTTGGTGAGCGGCTGGGACATCACGAACACGCGGTCGCCGGGGAGTACCTGATAGTTCGTTCGCGTTTGGCCGCGGCGAGTGATGCCTTTCCAGTCCACCGGCAGAATCTGGTCTTGCGTCCCGGCCGGCGCAGGGCGAGCGATCCAGATTTTCTTCGACGATACCGCAGACAAGCCGCCAATCTGGGCGATGGCATCGAGTACCATCTCATTACCGGTGCAGGGCAACCGGGCGACTTGCTCGCCGCTACCGGCGAAGTCGGTGATGACGTAGTACCACTTGCTGTTGAGCGCGAAGACATCGATGCTGATTTCCGGCTTGAACAGATAGCGCGACAAGTGCTGTTCGATCGCCGCTTTCGCCTGATTCAGGCTCATACCGGCCACGTAGACGCTGCCGTAGATTCCCATACCGACAGTACCATCGGGCCGCACGAGGTGCTGGCCGGAGATTTGCTGGCCCCCACGCGATTGGGCGAGCGAGACTGCGATCGTAGGATCCTTAACTGTTCTCGCCAAAAACGCTGTCAGCCGCTTTTCAATTTCTGGCGTGGTGAGATCGACAACCTTAAACGTGCCACCGTAGGCGATACCCAAGTTAATTGTACCGTCGGGTTCGACGGGATATATGCCTTTGATCGGTTCGTCAGGAATCGTGTTTGTCGCATTCAGGAACAAGACATCCAACGGCTGCACGCGATAGGGTGGCAGTGGAATGACGCGGATGGCGTCGATCAAAAGGATATCTGGCGATTCGACGGTATATGTCGGCAGCGAAACCTTGTTCAGCTCTTTGGGCAACTGAAGATCGGGGATCGGCTCGACGTAGGTCTGACCCGAGTGGCAACCGACGCCGGCCAAACCAATGGCGACCCCGAGAGCGGCGAACAACAAACGAGTCGCGATGCGGGCGCGGAACATGCCAGTTCCTCCTAAACCGTGACGAATGCGAGAAAATTTGCCAGGTTCTGCCGCGCGATACCGCCCGACGCCATCGAACCCAACTAACCTAATCCATCGTCATTTCCGGCCAACCGGTACAACGAAACTTGCCAACTCTGTCGATACTACCGGAATTCGCTAAAATGTTCCTGCGATCAGTCCGGAAGGAAATTCGAGACGAATCCGATAAATCATAATAGTTCGTAAACTATGCCTAACGAGCGCACCCGCTTACAACTGTTTCGCAAAATTGACAAACTGGGTCAAAGTCAAAGTCTCGGTATGAAAACGCGGCCCGCGATAAAAACTTTCCGAGAATCGTTTACCTTAGGCAATACGGTGAACTAGATTTTGGTTTCTGTGCGTTCACAACGGTTTTGAATTGAATCGCACGGATTGTTTCGTGCGGCATGGAAGATGCGGCGACGGGATTATCCGCTATGTCGTTACGCACCGTTTTCACGAATGGTTGCGTACACAGGCGGATCCCTCGCTGCCCGTCACGAAATGTCTGGAATCCTCGTACGGTCTGCTGGGAGCTAACAGAATGCGCCGTCCTCAAGAATACGATATGAACTCCGGTAACCCGCTCGCGCCGTATTCGCCGCCGGTCTACAACGTGCCGACGGGTCCGTACAGCGCCCCGTCGCATGGCACGGCAATCCCGCCACCAGCACGCACCGTCCCCACACTCATGGGCTTGCTCAACGCTTTGAAACGGCGTTGGGTTCTTGCGAGTTTCCTCGGCTTACTCGTGGCGCTCGCCGCCGCCGCCGCGCTTTGGATCTCTTCGCCGACTGGCAAACACCAAGTGAAAGCCGTCGTCGAGATTATGCCACTCCGGGCGGGTGTGAACAGCGGTCAGGGCACGTACGACGAGAACTTCGATAACTTCAAGAAGAACCAAGAAGCGATCGTCACAACGCGGATGATTATTAAACGTGTCGTGGCTAACCCCGATGTGGCCAATTTTGCAATGATTGCCAATTCGGATGATCCTGTGAAGGTCATTCAAGATTTGATCGTTCTTCGCTGGCCAACGCCCGACTTGATGTCGGTCGGGATGAACGGAGATAACCCCGATCAACTCAAGGTCATTCTCGAGTCGTTGATCAAAGAGTACGTGAGCGAATCGAGTTCCGGGCTACAGCAAGATCGCAAAAAGAAACTGGACGATCTGAAATTACTCAAGGAAGAACTGCGGAAGCGGATTGAATCCGAAGAGGCCAGCCTCGACACGCAAAGCCAGAATGGCGTACCGACGGAAGTGTCTCAAATCGGACCGCTCATGACTCTGTTGACGACGCGCGTCGGCGCGTTACATGCTGAGATCAGCGTTCTGGAAAATAAAATAAACGACTATAGGAGCCGTATTCGTGCATCGAGCGATGCGATCGAGGGGGTGAGAAATAAACCGCTGTCGGACGAACTCCTCGACACGGAACTCTCAAAAGACCTAAATTACAGAGCGATTTTGTCCGATTTGAGCCTGGAGCGCAAAGCGTACGAAGAAGCGAAACTACGAATCAAAGATCCGAATCATCCGTCGCTCAAACGTTACGAAGAAAACATCAAGAAACTACAGGCTACTAGTGTGGAATCGAAAACGGAGAAGCGTGTCGATATTGAGAAGCGATATCGATCCGAAACGGTTGCCGCCGAGGAGAAAGAATCCGCGATTGCCAAGAGAGAACTCGTAATCGCGGAAGAATCCATAAAGATCAAAAAGATCGCGCTCATTGAAGAACAAGAACGACTCACGATCGTCACGAAGCACGGTGCGAAAGCGGCGAGAACGGCCGAAGACCTCAAGCCGCTCAAGGAACAACAAGCGAACATCACCAAGCAGATTCTCGAACTCACGTTGTTCTCGAAGAACACGGAAGGTCGCGTCAAGGTTCGCGAAGACCCAGCTATCGTCATGAACTACAACGTGAAACAAAAGTTTATGTTGAGTGCGGCCACCGGCGTGATTGCATTCTTCGGCGTTCTGACGCTCGTTGCCTTCCTCGAATGGCGGAACCGCCGCGTCGATAGCGTCGATCAAGTCGTCAACGAACTCGGTTTGCGAATCATCGGCACGATTCCTGCTTTCCCAAGTCGGGCGAGCCTGAAAGCGGGCGAGGCCGACCAGAATCAGAATTGGCGATTCATATTGAATGAGTCGGTTAACTCGACGCGGACGATGCTTCTGCACACGGCCAAGACGCAGTCGATGCAAGTGATTATGGTGACGAGCGCGATGCAGGGCGAAGGCAAGACGTCGCTTTCGAGCCAACTGGCCACGAGCATGGCCACAGCCGGACTTCGCACGCTGATCCTCGATTGCGACCTCCGCAACCCGTCGATGCACCGCCTGTTCGACGTGCCGCTGACGCCGGGCTGTTCGGAAATTCTGCTGTCCGAAGTCGACGTGAGCGATGCCGTGCAACCGACGACCGTACCGAACCTCTGGCTGATTGCGGCCGGACAATGTTCGAACCGCGTCGTTGCGGCGCTGGCTCAAGGCCACCCGCTCGAAACGCTGTTCAACCGCCTTCGCGGTCAGTTCGACTTTATCGTCGTCGATTCGTGCCCCGTGCTTCCGGTGGCCGACGCGCTTCTGATCGGTCAGCACGTCGATGGCGTGCTGATCTCGGTGCTGCAAGACATCAGCCAACTGCCGAAGGTTCTGAATGCTTCCGAGCGATTGAGCCAGTTGAACATCCCGCTACTCGGTGCGGTGGTCAACGGCGTCAAGACCGACATTCATGCTTACGGTTATAACTACGTCAAACAGTTACCGGCGTAACGATTCCATTCGGTTCCGAGAGGTTCGTGCATGAAGTTTGTAGCTGTGGTGTTTGCCGCAATCGTCTTGATCTCCGCCGGGGTGTTCCAAGCATCCCAGACGTGGGGAAGAACCGATGCCGCCGTTGCCGAAGTCGTTCAGGCCAAGCTCAGTGCGATTCCACTATCGGGGAAAGAATGGGTGGGCGAGGACGTCGATTACGATGCGAAACAATTGAAGCAAACGCAGGCGATCGCACACGTCCATCGCGTTTATAAAAACGCGAAAACGGGTGAGGCGATCTCCGTGCTGATACTCGCAGGCGATTCGCGAGAGATCGGCGCGCACGATCCCGAACGTTGCTACGACGGTGCCGGTTACCATCCCGTCGGCCAACGCTTGCGGAGAGAGATGCTCGACCCGACGACCGCGAAAGAATCGAGTTACTGGTCGGCCCGCTTCGACACGGATACCTTCCCGGCGGTATCGCTACAAGTGAACTGGGCATGGACGCTCGATGGCATCTGGGTGGCTGCGGAAGAAGCCCGCACCGAGTTCGTCGGCCAATCGGTTCTGTACAAGATGTATGCGACGAGACGCCTCGTGGCACTGGATAATACCCAGAAGACGAACGATACGACGGAGCAGTTTTTCGTGGAG
>JAYSKW010000094.1:0-2164 GCA_043726085.1 Limnoglobus sp. | reverse complement strand
CAGCCCCGTCGAGGTTCCCGGCGGCGATTTGGCCTCGGCGGCGGTCGGGTCGATCGCTTCGATGCCGACTTCGGGAAGCGGGTCGCCGTTCGCTGCCGTCTGCGCGACGTTCAGGCTCCACGTATAATCGTTGTAATCGTAGTCGGGGGTTGCGCCGGGCATGTCGGCGAGGTCTTCGAGTTGTAGCTCGGTGTTGCTGCCGCTGCCGACGATGCGGAACGCAGGCCCGGTGCCCGATGTGGAGGTCGGGTTGAATGTGTAAGTGTGCGTTTGACCACCATATGTGACGTTGACATTGCCAGCGATCGCGAGTGCGATGGCGTCGTTGGCGGTGGGCGCCGTGACGCTGGCGGTGCCGACGACTAGCGATTCGGTGATGGTCGCATCGGTGCTGCCGGGGTTCGACGAGAGCATCGTGACGTGCCACGTCGCGGGCACGTCGCGCGATTCGAGCGGCGTGAGGTGCAACAGGTACGAGCGTTTTTTTGGAGTCGGTTTTCGGAAGCGTGCGAACATCGGAATCTCAGCGAATGAAAATTCCATCCAACTGTTGCGTCGATTATCCACGCGAATCGTCGTACGTCAAGCCAATTGTCGGATTATATTTCGGATTGTGTCAAATTCTCGAAACGGATTGCGACCGCACGGATCGCCCACGCGAATTCGCACAGTCAAAAAATCGGAGGCGATTCGACGTAAGTCGGAATTTGCGTCGTGCGCGGAGTGACATAGAATTGTCTCCAAATGACATAGAATTGTCGTGCTCGGTCGATTTCGTGTCGTACTCGGTCGATTTTGTGTCGCGTTCGGTCGATTTTTGCGCTGAGTGTCGAATCGATGACCATCGGCGTAACCCACGATGCGAGTGCGAGATACGGAATACGGAACAGTGGATCGCGATCAAAAAGTGGCGTTTTTGGGTCGCCAAGACCGGAAAAACACCCGAAAAAACGGTTTTGGAGCGTCCGCAATTGTGACTTACGTCGATTCAAATCGGTGCGGCTTCGATGACGCGCATCGATTTCCACTTGCCCGAACGGAAACGTAGCCAGAAACAGAATGCCATGACGCTGATGTAGAAACTCGCGAAACTCCACGCCCAATAGATGTTGCCGCCATAGGTGACGAGCAAATACGTTGGGATAATCATGCACGGCCATGCCAGCGCGAATGTCAGGATCGTGACGAACCGCGTGTCTCCGGCCCCGCGGAGTGCGAACGAGTACGTGACGTTTAACGAGTCGGCAAGCGAATATACGGCCACGCAGATCAGGAGCGTCGGCACGATGGCGACGACTTTCTTCCATTCTTCGAGGCTCTGGCTGCCATCGGGTGGGCGGAAGCCCCACATGAGCGTATTAGGGAACAGCACGTAAATCAGCGCGACCGTTACCATGTAACCGACCGTCCAACGTGCGCCGAGGATCGTCGAGCGTTCGGCTAAATCGGGGCGATTTTCGCCGAGCCGCTGGCCGACGAGAATCGCAATCGTTTGGCCGATCCCCTGCATCGGCAGGAAGCCGACCATGTTTAATGTGAATGTCAGGCTCGTCGCGTTGGCTTCCGCATCGCCGAGTCGACCGACGAACATGATGAACAGCGTGAACGACAGCGCATCGAGCGCCCACTGCAACCCCGCCGGCCCGCCGAACTTCAGTAAGCGTTTCATAAGGTCGATATCGATCCGCCACCCGCTGACCGTGGCGAATTCGATGCGGTACTTCGTCTGGAAAAAGAGCAGCATCGCGAGGCTCGCGGACATCCACGAACCGATCGCCGTCGCCCACCCGGCTCCGACGATGCCGAGTTGCGGGAAGCCGAAATGCCCGAAAATCATGGCGTAATCGAAGAACACCGTCCCGAACGTACCGAAGGCGTTGATGGCGAGTACGGTCCACGTGTCGCCGCGACCCGCAAAGAATCCCGTCAGCGTCGCGATCAGCGCCATCGGCAACACAGCCGGGCAGAGCGAGCGAAAAAAAGCAGTTTCCAGACCGGCCAACTTCGGCGCGTGATGCGTAATCGACGTGTCGAACAAGTACGGTGCGAGTGGCCACAACACCCAGAAAACACAACCGGCCACGACGCTGAAATAGATCCCCTGCCAGACCGCCGGGCCGATCCGCAACGGTCGCCCCGCACCCGTATATTGCGCCACGAACGT
>JAYSKW010000093.1:0-4133 GCA_043726085.1 Limnoglobus sp. | reverse complement strand
TGGCAGGGTCTCCTCGCCGGTAAGTCCGGCATCGCGCCGATTACACTCTTCGACGTCTCCGCATTCAAAGTGCGGTTCGGCGGCGAAGTCAAGAACTTCCAGCCCGAAACGGTGATCGACTCCCGCTCGCTCGCTCGCTTGGATCGCTTCGCACAGTTCGCGATGTTCGCCGCCTTCGAGGCGGTCAAAGATAGCGGCATCGACTTCGCGAAGTACGATGCGTTCAAGTGCGGGTGCATCATCGGCAGCGGCATCGGTGGCCTGCACGAATTTGAAGATGGCCACGAAACCTATCGCACCAAAGGCCCCGGTCGCATTCGCCCGCTCGTCATCCCGAAGATGATCGCGAACGCGGCGAGCGGCAATATCTCGATCAAATACGGCCTACGTGGACCAAACACCACAGTCAGTACGGCGTGTTCCTCAGCGGCGCACGCGATGGGCGACGCGATGCGGACGATCCAGTACGGCTTCGCCGACGTCATCGTTTCCGGGGGCACCGAAGCGGCGATCACGCCGATGGGCCTCGGTGGGTTCATTGCGGCACGGGCCGTCTCCGAACGCAACGACGACCCCGCCACCGCGAGCCGCCCGTTCGACCTCAACCGCGACGGCTTCGTGCTGAGCGAAGGCGCGGGGATTCTCGTCCTCGAAGAATACGAACACGCGAAAGCACGCGGCGCGAACATTTACTGCGAAATTCTCGGTTGCGGCAACACCGCCGATGCGTATCACATCACGGCCCCGCATGAAGACGGTATCGGTGCCGCCGAAGCGATGCGTGCCGCGTGCCGCGAAGCGAAGTGGAACCTCGACGACGTGCAATATCTAAACGCACACGGTACGAGTACGCCACTCGGCGATGCGGCGGAAACGAAAGCCGTCAAGCACGTGTTCGGCGAACGCTCGTCGCAACTGATGATTTCGAGCACGAAGAGTATGCTCGGGCACCTGCTCGGCGCGAGTGGTGGCGTCGAAGCGATCGCGTGTGCGCTCAGCCTGAAGCACGGCGTCATTCACCCGACGATTAACCTGTATACACCCGACCCGGCGTGCGACCTCGATTACGTGCCGAACACGGCACGCGAAGTCCGCGTCACCAAGGTGCTTTCCAACAGCTTCGGCTTCGGCGGGCACAATTGCTCGCTCGCACTCGGTGCGATTTAATTCCATCGCGTTCGACAATTCGTTTATCATGAAAACACCCGTGGTTCGCATGGGTGTTTTGCGTTCACCGTATCCGGAAACGACCATGGCAGATCCGTTACTCGGCAACCGTTTTGAAGATGGCTTCGTCGTCACCAGCCTCGATCAGGCGATGAACTGGGCACGCGAATCGTCGCTGTGGCCGATGACGTTCGGCCTCGCATGTTGTGCGATCGAGATGATGGCGACCGGCGGCCCACGCTACGACATCGATCGCTTCGGTGCGGGTGCGTTCCGTGCGACGCCGCGCCAGGCCGACCTCATGATCGTGGCCGGCACCGTGAACTTGAAGATGGCGGAACGGGTACGTCGCCTTTACAACCAGATGCCCGACCCGAAGTTCGTGATCGCGATGGGTGCGTGCACCTGCGGTGGCGGGCCGTATTACAAGTATGGCTACAACGTCGTAAAGGGCGTCGATCTCGTCGTGCCCGTCGATGTCTACGTGCCCGGCTGCCCGCCACGACCCGAGGCATTGCTCGAAGGGTTGATGCGCGTGCAAGACAAAATCCGCACGATGAAGATCCTCGCGAAAGACGACGTCGACGAAGTCCCACTGATCCCCACCCGCACCGGCCACGTGCAATTACCGGAAGTGTACTCCACGACGGAGAAAGTAAACGAGGCCCAAAAACAGCAAAAAGAGCGAGCGAAACCCGCGAAAGTGTGAATCGTTGTTAGTTATCAGTGGAGAGTTGTGAGTTCGGAAGGAAAGGCAGCCGCGAAATTACGAACAACTATGCACTCTCAACTAAGAACTACACAAAACTAAGGAAACGCCGTGACCATCACTGAAATTCATACGCTCCTGAAACAGCAATTCGGCGACGCCGTCTCTGCGAGCGAGCCGACGATCGTGGACGTCGCTTCGCTCGTGGCCGTTTGCCGGTTTCTGCGCGACGATTTGCGCTTCGAATTCCTCAACGGCGTCTGCGGCGTGGATTACCTCGAAACGGATACGAAGAAAGTCGCCAAGGCTGGCTTTGAACCGCATCTGGAAGTCGTCTATCATCTGTCGAGTTTCGCGTTTCCGGGGCGGCGGTTCGCGCTGAAAGTGACGCTGCCACGCTGGAAGGATGGCATCGTGGGGGAGTTGCCCGAAGTGCCGACGGTCAGCCACCTCTGGCGAACCGCCGACTGGCACGAACGCGAAACCTACGACCTCGTTGGCATCCGATTCCTGAACCATCCGGACCCGCGGCGAATCTTGTTGGCCGACGACTGGGTCGGCCACCCGCTCCGAAAAGACTACGAATACCCGCTCGAATACCACGATATCCGCTGCCGCTGAATCACTTGAGCGCCGTACGCACCAGTTCGTTCCACTTGGCGTAGCCTTTTTCGCTGAGGTGCAGCCCGTCTTTCTGGAGGAGTTCGGGGTCGGGCGTGCCGTCGCTACCGAGCGTGGCGGGGATCGTGTCGATGTATTTCAGCAGTGGGTTCTTCTCGCAATTCTGCTTCACGAATGCATTCGCCTGCGTTTGCACATCGTACAGTTTCCAGCGGCTCACGCTCGGTTTGATCGCAAGAAAGAGTATCTGCGCCTTCGGCAGTTTCGCGTGAATCGTGGCCGTGAATGCGGCGTAGTCGTCGCGCACTTGTTCCGGTGTCCGCTTGTTGGCGATGTCGTTATCCCCGGCGTAAAAAAGGATCGTCTTCGGCTCGAACGGCAACAGAATCCGTGCCGCGAACGTCGTCGAATCGCGGATGTCCGAGCCGCCGAAACCGACGTTGTTCGCGCTCAGTTCCGGGAACGCTTTCTTCACGTCCCACAACCGCATCGTCGAACTCCCGGCGAAGAACACGCCACCCTTCGCGGGCGGTTTCTCTGCCAGTCGCTTCTCGATCGCGACGATCTCTTTTTCCCACTTCGCCGCGCGTGCCGCATCGGGTTGCGAGACGGCCAGTAGCGCGAACAGAATCGGTAACATCGGTCACTCCGGTTGGGGTTACTCTTTGCCGTCTTCCTTGGGCACCGGCAGGAAAAACGATGCGAGGAAGGCCACGAAGTACACCGTTCCACCGATGATGGCGGCGGCGGTGGCGACTTGCATTGGTGGCGAGCCGGGGAACATCTTCGACAGAAATTCCGTGTTCAGCGTGGCGGCCATCGTGCCGATCATTCGCCCGCCGACGTTCGTGGCGAAACTGCCACCGGTGCCGCGCAGGTGCAACGGGAAGACCTTCGGCAAGAACTCGCTGAGGAAGCTGAACTGCGCCACGGTGAGCAAGCCGCAGAAGAAGATCGCGGTGGCGAAGATCGCGTACTCGCCCTTCACGACTTCCAGATACGTCAGCGGGAACAGCAAAATGCCGGGGACGAGGAAGAGCCGGATGAGTTGCCGACTCGGCACGACGAGAACCAGCAGCGCGAGGAGGATTCGCCCCGACAGCCCGCCGAGTTCCTGCCAGCGTTGGATGTCGCCAATGTAGCTCCGCGACACTTTGCCTTTGGCTTCGCCGAGTGCTTTCTTCTCGGCGGGCGGTGCGGCTTTGATTTTCTCGTCGAAATCTGCGGAGATCGCGGCCACCGCAGGCACGCCCTGCACGATCTGCAGTGGTGTCAGTTGCAGTGCCCCGAATGCGGCCGCGTAACCGCACGCGGAAAGGATCGTGGTGACGAGCGTTGTGCGGCGTAAGGCGGGCGCGAAGAGTTCGCCGAAGCTCGGACGTTTCAGCGTGCCATCGAGTTTCTTGCGCTTCCAGACGTGCGATTCGGGCACGAACGGCAGCAAAAGCAAGATCATCGCTCCGGGAATCAAACCCGTCAGCAGCGTGTACCGCCACGCGGCATGGGCGTTCGACCCTTCGGGCACAGGGAGTGCGGGGAGTGTGTTCGCGATGCTCGTAATGTGGATGAACACTTCGGTAACGAGGATGCCACCGAGTGAGGCCGTGGCGAGGCTCCAGGCGATGACTTTCTCGCG
>JAYSKW010000092.1:0-1439 GCA_043726085.1 Limnoglobus sp. | reverse complement strand
GGGGGGGTATTTGTGTAGCCATGTTCTGATTCCGGAAACCATAGGATTGCATCAGCAGAACTCTTGACGTTCTCGAAAGAACTATCGACGACGCGAGTCTTGCGACTTGACATTATTCTATCGTCCGGCCCGGTGGCACTACAAAGTATGGAGCCTGCTTTTTCGGTCGCCCAGGGGAATGCGAAATGTCTGTGTTCGACGAACATCCGCTGACGGAACTCGACAAGAAGACCCACGAGGCGCTCGGCGAGAAGGTCGTCATCAAATCGCTCACGCAGCAGTCGGCGCTTCAGCGGTTGCCGCGGTACGTCTCCGAGTATTTGATTGCGAAGTACGTCAAACCCGAGACGTGGAAGGCGGACCTCGCGAACATACAGGCGAAGATCAAGGAACTGCTCCCGGACCTCGACCAACGCGAACTCGTCAAGGAAAAGCTGCTCAGCAAGGGCGAAGTCACGCTCATCGACATTATCGAAGCCCGCATCGACTTGCGTGGCGGTCAGCGTTGGGCGCGGGTTCCGGCGCTCGGCGACGACAAAGTTCGCGTTCCCGCCGCGATCACCGAACAGAACCCCGGCCTGCTTCTGGGTGGCCTATGGGGCACCGCGAAGGTCAAGTACGCACCGGAATCCCACGCCGACGCGCCGAACGAATTGATCGCGTTCACGCCGTTCCAAGTCGGGCCGCCGGACCTCGATGCGTTCCGGAAAAGCCGTGCGAATTTCACCACCGACGAATGGATGGCGCTCGTCCTGCAAAGCGCCGGGTATGCCGCGAGCGCCTTCCCCGAACGCCGCACGCGGATGCTGTTGTTTGCCCGGATGATTCCGCTCGTCGAACGCAACGTCAACATGATGGAACTCGGGCCGCGGCAGACGGGAAAGACTTTCCTGTTAAGGAATTTGTCGCCCCGTGTGTTCACGGTGTCGGGTGGCAAAACCTCGCCCGCCAACCTGTTCGTGAACTTGTCCACGAAGCAAGTCGGCATCCTCGGCACGCGGAAAGTCGTCGTCTTCGACGAGATCGCGCACACGACGTTCGGCGACGACAGCGAAACGATTTCGACGTTGAAAGACTTTATGGAAAGCGGCCAGTTCTCGCGCGGCGCGCTCGGCTTTGCGTCGGATGCCAGCCTCGTGTTCACGGGCAATATCGACGTCGATGGCGAACAGCCACACCCGCGCTACGCCAACCTCCTGGAGCCGTTGCCGAAAGAGCTAATCGACAGCGCGTTCCAGGACCGAATGCACGGCTACATTCCCGGCTGGGAAGTGCCGAAAATCAGCCCGTCGTCGATTGCCACCGGCGTCGGTTTCGTCACCGACTATTTCGGCGAAGTGTTGGTGCGAATGCGCGAAGACTCGTTCGCAGATCGCATCCGTGGCGTATCGGTTCACCCCGGAATGACGCGACGCGATCAGACCGCGATCGAGCGAATC
>JAYSKW010000091.1:0-9087 GCA_043726085.1 Limnoglobus sp. | reverse complement strand
ACGTCGATGTGTACCATTCGCCTTCGATCGGCATCCCAACGGGGCCGGCAATTTGATAGCGAAACTTGCCCGATTCCTTGAGTCGCCCCGGCATCGCTTCGATGTCGATTCGCAACTTGAAGTCGTAATCCTTCGGCGAAAGGGTAAACGTTTTACGCAGTTTCAAGAAGTATGGCGCACCGAGTTCGGTCTCGAATGCGACTTCCCACGGTGCCTCTTTGGGCTGTTTGATCGTCGCGACTTTCCAGGCGACTTCGCCGAGCGTGGCGAGCGGAATCAGGTCGTCTTCGGCCTTGGCTTGGCCGCGATCGTCTCGCGCACGAAATTGGTCGTCCTTCGAGGGATAGTGGTACATCGTGTACGATGGCCGCGACAATATTCCCGCGAGGGTGGCCGTTCGCGCCGTGTTCGGCTTCCGTTTCGCGGCGAAGTCGGCTTCGGAATAATTTGCCACAAGATCCGGGTAGTCGGCTTCTTCGGGCACCTTGATGTGCGTATACAACGGTCGCAGGTATCCGGGAATCAGGTAGAGCGGACGCGGCTTCTTGTTCGCATCGTACACCTGCTCGCCGAGGCGATTGGCTTCGTCGAATTTCGTGAGGATCAGTTGTTGAACGCCTGCGCCGCGATCCGTGAGCAACACTTTCAGGTGGAACGAATCGTCGCCGAGCGCGATGAACGCGGGCGGCTCGTTCGGCTTCACAACGACGGGCACTATCGGCTTCAATTCTGCAACCGGTTTATCCACAACCGGCGGCGCACCGGGCTTCAGGCCGTCGAATGGCTTGCCTCCGAGGATGGCCGCACCTCCGACGGATGCGGCTTGCTCCTGCGTGATCTTCGGCAATTTGACCGCAGTATCGAGCGGCGGATTTTGCACCGGGTCGGGCTTTGGCCCCAGGAAGTACCACCCCACCGTGACGATGGCCGTCAGCACGATGAAACTGAAGATGCTCTTGAAGTTGTTGTTATTCATTGGCTTTCGGAGTCGGTATTGGACACAGTTCAAACCTGGGTGCAGTTTTCGCTTCATTCTGAATCTGGTAGCCGCAGGTCTTTAGCCCAATGCTGGTGAATTAAGGAAAATACTCCACTCGCGGCGGACACAGATACTTCCTGCAAACGCGAAAACCTCTTATGCTGGTAGCCGCAGGTCTTTAGCCTGCGTTAGCCACGAGCAATCGCTGAGTGTCGTGGTGAGTCTTCGAAACACGACGGTTCGTGCGCCCAGTATGTACGTCGTGGCGGATCGCGTCGCGTCTCGAAGACTCGCCACGACTGGTTTTCGAGCGTTCAAGCTCCCGCGCAGGCTAAAGACCTGCGGCTACCGGAAAATAAAGAACGAAGGACGTATCTGCTGCCCAAAACCACCGTTATTTCACCCATGCCCGGTGATGCCCATCGGCGAAAGAATCATCTTATGGATAGTCGCAGTTGAGAAACGCACAAACCCACGGCAGGTCTGCCGTGGGTTGATTCGCTGGCAAGCTCGGTTAATTTAGCGGCCTTCGCCGAGGCGGTCGCCGAGGAAGTTATCGAGGTCGGGAATCGCGTAGATTTTGTCGCGGGTCTGCGTCCAGTCGTAATCGACGCGGCGGAAATTAATCACGTTGTCGTCGAGAACGACGTAACACGCCTTGCGATTCCCGTCGCGCGGCTGGCCGACCGAACCGACGTTGCAGAGCGTCTTGCGGTCTTCGAGCGTGTACGAGTGATCCATATCTTCGGGGCTGAGAAACTGCATCGTCTCCGTGAAGACGCCGGGGACGTGCGTGTGGCCCTGGAAGCAGTATATATCGACGAGTGCGAAGATGCGTTCCATCTTGCGCTGGTTGTAGATGTCTTCGGGGAAGACGTACTCGTTGAGCGGGTTCCGTGCGGAGCCGTGAACGAAGAGGAGCTTATCTTCCTTGAACGAACGCGGACGTTCGGCGAGGAACTCCCAGCGTTTTTCGCGATCCGCCCGCGATTCGTTGCCCGATTCGAGCTGCGACCGCGTCCAGAAGATCGCACGTTCGGCGGCGGCGTTGAAGCCATCGGGGTCGAACATCGCGCCTTGGTCGTGGTTTCCAAGGAGCACCAACTTGAAATTGGTAATCAGGTCGATGCACTCGCGAGGGTTCGGGCCGTAACCCACCACATCGCCGAGACAGTAAATGTCGGTGATGTTCTGCGAACGGATATCGGCCAAGACAGCCTCGAGCGCTTCGAGGTTGCCGTGGATATCGCTGATGAACGCCTTCTTCACGCCGGGACTCTCCGACGCCGGGCCATTGGGTACCGGCAGGTGTAATGTTTCCATTCGTTAATTTAGTGAATGATTCGTCAAAACACAACGTCCAGAAACCGGTTCTGCCCAACGATTTTGTTCGATTGCACAAATCGTGCGGCACGACCGGCCCAAAGTCAGAATATTAGGCATCGGCGTTTAGCCGCGCCGCGCAGGCTTTGCGGAGCGAAGCGCAGGGCGCGATAGCGAACGATTGCGGCATCGCTCAACGCAAAACTGCGCACCCACACGATTTCCCGAAGTCAAAAAATCGGAGACGATCCGACGTAAGTCGGAATTCGCGTCCCGCACGAAGTGACATAGAAATGCGCCCAAATGACATAGAAGTGCGCCCAAATGACATAGAAACGGCGCTTCCGGTCGATTTCCGGTCGATTTCCGGTCGATTTCCGGTCGATTTCGGTCGATTTTATGTCGGTATGTTCGGCTTATGCGTTATTGGTTACCATCGGCGTAACATACAATAGCAGTCTGAGTTACGGCGAAAGTCATCGAAACAAATCAGCGATTTGCGATCAGAAAGTGGCAGTTTGAGACGAAAAAACACCCCAAAAACCGATTTTGGGGCGTACGCAATTGTGACTTACGTCGATTCTGAGATCGCCATTCGCATCACACGATCATCTTCGTGAAGGCATTCGGCTTCTCGACGATCTGAATTGGGCGGCCCGTTGGCGTGTCGTTTTTCTTGGTGTGGTCGATGCTCAGCACATCGCAGAACGTGGCGAGGCAGTCTTGGGCCGTCGTTTTGCGTTCGACGACTTCGGCCCCTTCCTTGTCGGTCTTGCCGATGACCTGCCCACCCTTGATGCCGCCACCGAACATCGCCAAACTCCACGCTTTCGGGTAGTGGTCGCGGCCCGGCTTCGCGCCTTTCGTGTTGATGTTCGGCGTTCGCCCGAAGTCGCCCATCCAGACAATCAGCGTCGAATCGAGCAGCCCGCGTTCCTGCAAGTCGGTAATTAGCGCCGACATCGGCGAATCGATCTCCCCGGAGAGCTTCTTGACGCGCTCGAAGTTGTCCTGGTGCGTATCCCAGCCACCGAGGCTGACCTCGATGAATGGTACGCCGATCTCGACGAGACGCCGTGCCATGAGCACGCCATCGGCAAAGCGGCCGCTGCCATACTTCGCACGCGATGCCGCCGGTTCGAGCGAGAGGTCGAACGACTTCGCCTCTTTGGACTGCATCAGCTTGACGGCGCGTTCGTAGGCCGTCTTGTGGTCGGTAATCGCGTCGGCTTTGTACTCTTTGAAGAACGCCGATTCCATCTCTTGCAGTAGCCCCACCCGCTTGTTGAACTGGCCTTCGGAGATGATCGCTTTGAGATCCTCGACGCCTTTATCGGGGCTTTGGACGAGCAACGGCTGGTGCTTCGGCCCGAGGAAACCCGAGCCGTAACTGCGACCGCCGATGGCAACGAAATTCGGCACCGAAGCCGAGGAGTTGCCGAGTTCTTGCGACGCAATCGCGCCGAGGCTCGGGTAGGTGATGCCACCTTGGCCTTCGCGGTAACCGGTGTGGCCGTAGTATTTGGCGCGTCCGTGTGCGCCTTCTGGCGTGCTCATCCCACGTACGATCACGCCGGTGTGCATCAACTTCGCCAGCTTCGGCAGGTGTTCGCTGATTTGCACGCCGGGGGCAGACGTCGCAATCGGCTTGAAGTCGCCCGCGCCTTTGCTGTCGGGCTTCAGGTCGAAGGTGTCCTTGTGCGACGCACCGCCTTCCATCCACAGCAAGATGCAGCTCTTGTGCTTCGGCTTCGTGGCGGGTGTTTCGGCCGCATTCGCAAGGACTTTCATCCACCCCGACAGCGACGCCCCGAAGACGCCCGCCGCCGAGAGTTTCATGACTTCGCGGCGCGTCCGCTCTTGTAATACGGAGGAAAACATAATGGGGAACTCCGATCGTAGGTGAGTGAAACCGATAGTATTTTTAGCGGGTGAGGGCGAATTCGCTGCTGTTGAGAAGTGCCCAGAGGATGTCGCCGTAGCCGTCGGTCGTGCTGCCCTTTCCGAGATACTCAATCAGTCGCTTGGTTTCGGTTTCGGTTGGCATTCGCGATAGCGTGGCGAGGTACATCTGCTGGATTGCGTCGGCCGGCTTCGTGCCGGGTTTGGCGTACGTCTTGGCGATGTTCGGGTTGCCGACGAACCGCGAGTTCATTAGCTTCAGGGCTTGTGGAATCCCCGCTTCGTATTCGACCGTACTCAACTGTTCCGAACCCGCCAGATAGAAGTTCACGAACCGTTCGCGTGGGCCAACGGCTTGCCCTTTGTTCATCATGCCTTTCATCGGCTGTTTGCCTTCAGCTTTTTCACCACCTGTGACGCTGCTGATGCTGTCGTAAATTTGTTCGGGCGAAAGCACTTTCATCGCCATGCGGGCGAAAGTCCACTCGGCGGCTTTCTCGTTGCCCGCACTCGGCTTGCTCGAACGCTGGTAGGCATCGCTGTTGCAAATCGCACGAATCAGCTGTTTGAGGTCGTATTTGTTCGCGGCGAAGTCGGCGGCGAGTGCGTTCAGCATGTCGGGGTGCGAAGGCAAGTTTTGGCCGACCATGTCATCGACGGGGTTAACGATGCCGTAGCCGAAGAGTTCGGCCCACATGCGGTTGACCATCGCCTTGGCGAAGAACGGGTTCGTCTGGCTCGTCATCCATTTCGCGAGCGATGGCCGATACGGACTGGTTTTGTCGAGCTTCGGCTCCTCGGCTTGCAGGAACTTCGCGGAAACGGTCTGTGCCGACTCGGGCAGGGGGATTTTCTTGCGTTTGACGTTGTTCGTCTCGATGATGCCCGGCTTGCCATCTTTGCCGAGGCCATCGACTTCGACCTTCATGAAGAACTGCGCCATTGCCCAGTATTCCGTTTGCCGCCAGCCGGTGAACGGGTGATTGTGGCATTGCGCACATTGCAGTTGCAGGCCGAGGAACACTTTGCAAACGTCGTCGGTCATCTTGTCGACGGTCGTGTTCGAGAGGTAAAACCCGACGGCGGGGTTCTTCTCCTGATCGCCGCTCGCGGTCACGATTTCCGTTACGAGTTCGTTCCATGGGCGGTTGGCGTTGAATTCGCCGGCCAGCCACGGTCGCATCGACGAAAAATCGACGCGGCGATTGTCCGATGATTTTTGAATGAGCAAGTTCATCCAGATGTCGGATTGGTGACGACCGTAGTTCGGGCTGGCGAGCAGGTCGTCGATCAACTTCGCTCGCTTGGTCGTCTCGGTCGAAGCGAGGAACGCCTTGGCTTGGTCGGCGGTCGGAATCACACCGGTGATGTCGAGGTAGGCACGGCGAAGGAACTCCGCGTCGGTGGCCAGCGGGGCGGCTGTGACCTTTTCTTCGATCTGCTTTTTGAGGATTTGAGCGTCGATGTACCGTGCCACGGCGGTGGTGTCATTTGCGGCACCGATGAACGCGGGCTTTAGTGGCGCGGCCGCTTCGGGTGGTTCCACTTTCGAGAACGCCGGGTTGCCCGCAGGTGTTGCCGGTTTGGGTTTGGCTGCCGCGACTTTTGCCGCATCATCGGCAGCCTTTTTCGCGTCCGCCGCTTTTTTCAGTTCGGCTGCTTTTTTCTGCGCCAGCCGGACTTCCTTTTTCGTCGGATTGTCAGCCGAGACAGTCTCGCCCACGGCAACGGTGAACACTAGCGCCGCCAGCGTACACAGACCGAAAAATCGTCGAAGGTTCATGAAAGTCCCCGTAATGTTGGGGTGTGCGATTGGTTGATGAATATGTAACACACGGTGCGGCGTTAAGTTTCGTCGAAGTGCCAAAAGAAATCGGCTCGCGGGGAGAGCCGCGAGCCGATCCGAGTCTTGCTACGTCGCGAACACCTAATCCTCTTCGATTTCCATCTCGAAACCGCCCGCGATGCCCGCCGCCGCATTGTAGATCAACGCGATGATCATGCCGTAAATGAATCCGCCGATTCCGTAAAAAATTGGGGCGAGGAGTAATCCGATGATCCCCCCGCTAAAGATCGCACCCAAGATGTCGGGGCCACCGCTTCCGCCGCCACGTGAAACCGTAGAACCAATTACCAAACCGATGAGCACCACAAAAAGCATCACGATGAACATCGTTACGGCCATCATCATCGCCATGACTTTGCCGCAGGCCAGCACGCCGATCCGCGTGATCGTCGTTCGCCGACTATCGCCACCACCGCCACCGCGGCGATACCGCTTCTTGCGAGGGCGGTCGTCGTCATTGTCATCGTCCTCTTCATCGCGACGGCGACTCGGTTTGTTGCGGCTTCTCGGCGCATCCTCGTCGTCTTCGTCGCGACGGCGACTTTTGCTTTTTGGCGGCTCATCATCGTCGCGATGGCGACTCTCGCTTTTGCTCTTGATCTTCGGAATATCGTCCGCATCGTCGTCGGCATCACGGCGTCGTTTCCGGGGGCGATCGTCGTCGTCGGCATCGTTGCGGCGCGACTTCGGACGACCGTTATCGTCGGTCGATTCCAGCATCGATTTCCGACCGGGTGCTGGCGGTGGTGCGGGAGGGCGAGAACCCGGTTCGATCGCCTGAAACACGGTTTTGCAGTACGGACATTCGACGTCGTTCCCGATGTCGCCACCCGAAACCGAAAGCTTCGTCGCGCACTTCGGGCACGGTTCGATTTCGACCGGTTCCTCAGCGTTACGTGCCGCAAGTGACGATACGGGGATGGGCATAGGCACAGGCACAGGCACAGGTACCGACACGACGGCAACCGGTTCCATTTCAGGAATGACGAACTCCGATTGGCACTTCGGGCACTTACCCGATTTCCCCGCACGGTTGTCGTCCACTGTGAAGGTGGCCGCACATCCGGGACACGCAAATCGAATCATAGCCCCTCGGGGTAAAGATCGTCGGTATGGCAAGAATACTAATTTCAACAATCGTCGCGATTCGGTCAAGCCGCGAGTGCCGATTTATAGGTACTTTGCGAAACTCGACGCGCAAAATTGGACTTACGTCAGATCGTGTTCGTGTGGGTAGGCAGGCCGAACAACCGCAGGGCGTTGTCGGCGGTTCTCGCGCAGAGTTCTTCCACGTCGATTTTGCGATCGAGCGCGAGTTGCGTGGCCGTGTGCAACACGTAGGCGGGTTCGTTTCGCTTGCCGCGCACCGGTACCGGCGACAGATACGGGCAATCGGTTTCGACGAGCAGTTTGTCGAGTGGCACTTCCTTCGCGATCTCTCGCAGGGCGTCCGCCGTCTTGTAGGTAATCATCCCCGCAAACGACAGGTGCAAGCCGAGCGCCAGGCACTCCTTCGCGGTGGCCACATCGCCGGAGTACGAGTGCATGATTCCGCACACGAACCCGTGCTTCTCAAAGTCCACTTTCAGCATCCGCACGATGTCGGCCTCGGCTTCGCGGCAGTGGATCACGACCGGTTTCCGCAACCGTCGCGCTAAATCCAGGTGTTTCGCGAAATACTCTTCTTGCAGTGTGAACGGGGCACGGTCCCAGTAGCGGTCGAGGCCGGTTTCCCCGATCGCCACTACCGAAGGTGTTGTCGCGAGCCGTTCGATGTTCGGCCAATCGTCGGCACTCGCCTCGGAGACGTGATTCGGTTGAATGCCGACCGAGGCGAGGATGATCGGATACTTCGCGGTCAACTCGACGCACGCAATACTCGTCGGCAGGTCGATCCCCATCGCGACGATGCGTACGACCCCGGCAGTGGCCGCACGTTCGAGCACTTGCGGCAGGTCATTCCGAAAGCGTTCGTCGAACAAGTGAGCGTGCGTATCGACGAGGCGTGGCATGGATCACTCGGGATGTTCGCGAAACGAGAATCGGGGGCCGAATGTGGCCCCCGAGGTTGCATATTCCATTCGCCGCCACGTTCGCGGTTATTGTTTGCCTTTGCCGAAGTCGCCCGTCGTCCCCATCGGGTTCGTCAGCGTGCCTGCGGTCTTAGTGTCGTCTTCGACCCGTTTGATCCAGTCGTTCCAACCTTTTTCCCGTTCGACGCGATCCGTCTCCTCGGCATCATGAGCCGAGTTACGCACGAAGATCGAACCGTCCGGACGCAAGATCAACATCTCGACAGCGGATTCGTCTTCGACATTTCGCTGACCGAACGTTTGCTTGGCTTTCCCGCCTTCGTAGTCGACGCACATCATTGAGGTCGTGAAGTCGACGAGTACGCCCTTCGGTTGGTCCTTGGCATTCGCCACTTTGTACTTCGGCAATGTCTGGAGCAAGAACTTGACTTTCTCCGCCGACCAGAGCGGCAACGAGATCAGTTGTTTCTTACCGATGAATTCACCGCGATTGACGGGGATTTCAGCCAGAACCCAGGCACCGAGCGGTTCGCGTTTGCTGCCGTCGAGCAGGACTTGCTGCATCCAGGTTTGAATCTGCACTACGGGCAACTCGCCGTTCTTGTTATCGAGTAAGTTCTGAACGGCGCGGTCTTTATACTTCGCAACGAGGTTGTCGTGGTACTTCACCGGGTCGCCGAGGTACATGTTCAGGTCGCTTGAAACCGTCACTTTCGTACCGATCGTCGTCCATTCCCCAAACAAGATTGGGACTTTCGCATCGGACGGGCGGCCGACATCGCGACGTCCGAAGTTCGGATTCTTCATCTTCACGCGGATGCGATACTGATACGTGTACCCCGGTTCGACATCGACATCGAGGAACCGAATCATCATGTGTTCGAGTTCGACCGAGGCTTGGATATTTTGGAGAGCACCACTCGATCCACTACCGTACGGCCCGCTAGAACCGTAAGGCGACTCACCAATACCACCCGGGCCCATCGGGCCCATCGGGCCCATCG
>JAYSKW010000090.1:0-1007 GCA_043726085.1 Limnoglobus sp. | reverse complement strand
CAGCGGCAAGCCGTGAATGATCGTATGCTCGCTGCTTTGCGCCACCATGACGTCGGCAGAAACGTACGCCACATCGACGCCGAAGCCCGTCGTTTCGTCATCCGCACTCAACTGCACCGACGCTTCGCCGCAGACGACGTTGCCCCACGGTCGCGGTTGTGCGTACCGCCAATTGTTCAAAAACGTCGAAGCATTCGCCATCGAAACCGAGTGAAAACGATTTCGTCGCGTCATGTCTTCCTCCCGCAATTCGCCGTCGATGAGCCAACGCCGCTTGCCATCGTCGGGCATCGCCAACAGGTCGGTCATCGTCATCGGTTGCGTCAGCGTCGCCATGTGCGTTTCCCCCGAGTTCCTTACGTGCGATTGTACATCATTCCCCGTTTAGCCGCGACGCGGAGTCCTCGTAGCGGAGCGCGGGCGCGTCACCCATTTGCGATATCATCGACAGTTCGTACCCCGCGCTTCGCTACGCAAAGCCTACGCGGCGCGGCTAAACGAACGCAATCTTTCGAGCGTCTCCGAATTGATGCCGAATGCGCCGATTCGCCGCGAGGCGGGTTCTGCGCCGTGGCAATCGCTGCCGCCGGTGGTGGCGACATCGTGCGACTTGGCCCAGTCGCGGAGCGTGTCCGACCAGGTTCGCGTGGCCGACGGGAACGCGCACTCGATAGCGTTCATGCCCATTTCGCAAAAGGTCGCGAACCGCTCGATGGTCAAATCCTGCGGCGGATGCGCGAGCGATGCCACGCCGCCACAACCGCGAATTAGAGTAATCGCTTCGTCGATCGGTATGCGGTGGTTTGTCGGCGGCGCGAACGGTTCGAGATACTTGCGAAACGCTTCGTGCCGCGTTCTCACGAACTGGGCATCGACGAGCAACCCCGCCAAATGGCGTCGTCCCAGACTCTCGGCGACAGCTTCGGCGCGACTCACCGCATCGGCGGGTATCACCACTTCCTGTCGTGCGAGTTCGGCAAGATACGCATGAAACCGCTCGCGGCGAC
>JAYSKW010000089.1:0-11625 GCA_043726085.1 Limnoglobus sp. | reverse complement strand
TGCGAACAACGACGTCGCGAGAAACACGATCCTCACGGGGTTTCGTTGCCCATCGGACAAAGAGAACCCGACGCCCGCCACCGGCGCGGCCACGAACTATCTCGCGAACACGGGGACGAACCCGTTCTTCGTGATCCCCGGCCCGTCGAACTTCAACGGCGTGTTTTACGTGAACGCCACGACGCGCATGGCCGACGTGACCGACGGCCTGAGCAACACCGCGATCTTCAGCGAACGCATGTTGGCCGACGGCAGTAACGCGGTTGTGAGCAAGATCGAAGATGTCTTCTTCAGCCCGGCCAACCCTGCGACGGCCGACGATGCCGTGACGATGTGTGCGGCCGTGGATATCACCGATCTCGCGAATCAGTTTCCGTTGTTCATGGGTTCCCCCTGGATGCACCATCAGCACCGCTATCAGCACATCAGCCCGCCGAATAGCCGCTCGTGTGGCTTCTTCGTGGTCGGTAAATCGACCATGCCCGCAAGCAGTCGCCACACCGGCGGCGTGAACACCGGCCTCGGCGATGGCAGCGTGCGGTTCGTGCGGGACACGATCGATGCCGCCACGTGGCGAGCCGTCGGTACGCGCAGCGGTGGGGAGGTGATCGGTGAATATTAGACACGTGTTTACGGTCTTTGGCCTCGGGTGCTTGGTCGCGTTCACCGGTTGCGGTAGCGGCCCCGTGGCTGGCCCCGTGAATGCCGATCTGGCCCGCGAAACCTTGCGGACGACGCTCGATGCATGGAAGGAGGGCCGTGCGATTGGCACCCTGGTGAGCCAATCGCCATCGATCGTCGCGCAGGACTTCGACTGGATGGCCGGTGCCAAACTGGAGAGCTACGAATTCGTCAACGAAGGCGTATCGCAAGATGCGAACCTCCGCGTACCCGTACGCTTGAAGTTGAAAGACAAAGGCCTCAAAAGCGTGAGTTACATCGTCGGCACGGACATCAAGCTGACGGTGTTCCGCGCGATGGAGTGACGGCACGAACATTACCCCGACTCAGGAGATTCCCCGGTGAAGCGATACGTTGCGGTTGTGCTCGGTGTGCTAGTGGCCGAGCACGGTTTTGCGCAGATGCCGCCCGCAGCGAAACCGCTGCCGGTGCCGCTGACGCGACCCGAAATGAAACAGGCGCTCGAAGATCTGAAAGCGCGCAAGCCGCGGTTCGATCTGCCTGCGCCGACGGCGGAAGAGTTAGCGAATGCGGGCGAGCGCGGCCTCAGCTACGAGGGACGTTTGCGCTCGCTGTACATCAACACCGGCGAGGCGCGCGGCGCACGCGGCGCGACCGGATTCGGTCGCGATAACGAACCGAACATGACGCTGACCTACGCATTCAAAACGCAACTCTTTTGGGTCGTCAGCCGCACGAACAACTGCCTCTACTGACTCGGTCACCAGGAAACGAAGCTCGCGGTTGCGGGCATGACGGAAGACGAAGTCGCAGCACTCGATGGCGATTGGTCCACATCGACGTCGAAAGAACGGGCGGCCTACGCCTTCGCACGCAAGATCAGCTTCGAGCCGCACCGGTTCAATGATGCCGACATTGCGGAACTCAAAACGCACTTCACCGAACTGCAAATTTTGGAGATGCTGCTATCGGTGGCGCAGAACAACGCGACGAACCGCTGGAAGGAAGGCGCGGGGATTCCGCAATCGAAGGAGAGCAGCAACTTCGCGAAGAACGCCGACAAGCCACTGCCGACGGACCGGATTCTGCCGATCAAAACCTACCTGACGCCGACGTCGGAAAAGAACCGCAAGACCGTGACGAAGGTGACGCCGTTGCAGAACGATGCCGTGCGGCCGCCGCTCGAATCGCGCGCGATCGTCGAGAAGGCGCTGATAGCGGCCCGAACGCGAACCGCACGTTTACCGCTTGTGGATAAGGCGAAAGCGAAGGAAATCCTCGGCGACGAGCCGATCACGCCGTTCGCGCAACTGCTCGCGAACTTCCCCGTGTCGGGCAAAAGCCGCGTCGCCAGCCAGCGTGTGGCCGAGGACAAAGGCGACCTGACGCCACTGCTGAAAGCGCAAGTCAGTTGGATCGTTGCCCGGCAAGATCGCGCCTGGTACGCCACCGCCGACGCGAAACGACGACTGACGGCACTCGGGCAATCGGACGACCAAATCTACGCGCTCGATGGCGATTGGTCGAAGTTTACGCCGAAGGAAAAAGCGATGTTCACCGTGGCGCGGCAACTGGCCGCATCGCCAATCGTACTGACCGACGCTGAGGCCGCCGAAGCCGTGAAACAGTGCGGTGGCAACCGCGATGTCGTGCAACTCATCAATTACACCAACGCACGCGCCTCGTTCAACCGGATCACCGAAGCCGCCGGTTTGGCTGCCGAAGGTCGCTAAGGCGCAACCATCGTTCCCTCGGGGAATAACTTCAGCGAACGTGCGGCTTCGTAGCGTTCGTGAATCCAGATATTCGGCACGAGTCCGCCGCTGAGAATGAGCGCGAATAGCGTCAGCATCGCCACCCGTTCGCGCCAGGTGACATCGAGCGGCACCGACGACGTATTTTGCGTTCCCGTGAACAGGAGTAAGTACACGCGAACAATCGCGATGCTGTTGAGCATGGCCGCGAAGACGAGCGCGACGCCGACGATGGGGTTGGCTTCAATGGCCCCATCGACGAGCAATTCATTCGCGATGAACCCGGCTGTCCCGGGGAAGCCGATACAGCCGAAGCCAGTGAGTAGAAAGCCGATCGCGAGCATCGGCGATTTCTCGTAAAGTCCCAAGTGACGCGTGAGTGACAGTCGCCCGTATCGCGCCTCAACCGCTCTCAGGCACAAACCGAGTCCGCCCAGCGACAACGCCACCGATACCCACATGCCGAGTGCGCCCGTGAGGCTGAGCGACGTGTGAAGTTCCAGCCCGACGAGGACAATCGAGGCATGGCTGAGGAACGTATACGCGAAGAAACGGCGAACGTCGGTTTGCACGACCGCAAGGCCCGCCGCGTAGATTGCGGTCACTAATGACGCTATGCCGATCGTTTGCAACACGACGTCGGGCGCGTTCGGAATGACGAGCCGCAATGCCACGTAAACACCCGCAATCGGCGTGGCAAAGAGTAGCGCCGTGCCGAAGGTTGCGCGCTCGAACAGATCGACGACCCAAAGATGCGCGGGGAACGTGCCGCAGCGGACGAGTACCGCCGCGAGTATGAGTATCGGTCCGACGGTCCACTTCGATTCGACCGCGAACCAGCCGCTGACGATCAGGACCACGAAGGCGAGCATATGCCAGACGTACAACCGGCTACGAAGGCCGCGTTGTGCCATTTCGATGTACGGCGGAATCGTGCTGAATGCGAGTAAAGCGATCAACGGCCACGGTTCGATGCACGAAAACGTCGCCAGACGTGCGGCTTCGCCGATCAGATGCCCGGTGTACGACGTGCGATTCCGCTTCACTCGCGAGGTGCTCAGCACCGTCAAAACGTGCAGTAGCGCGACGAGTGGCAGCAACGGCCCACTGAGCCGATCGACGGTGAAGATCGGACGGCCAAAAAACGTCAGGCACGCGCCCCACGGGCAGAGTGCCGTCTCGGTTCCGACCGATGCCCAGGCGAACAACGACGCAACGAGTACGAGTATCGTCGAGACGATTGCGACGCGATCCGCGCGAGCCGGATCGCGGACGGTTCGCACCAGCACGGCACCGATGAGCGGAATCCCGATGGCCACTTCGGCCCACGGCAGCGAAAGCAGGTTCATATCGCATGTTCCTCAACGGGCGACAACGACGGCGTCGCGACCGGGGCTTCGACCTTCGGCTGGTCGTCGTTCACCGCGATGGCGATCCGTCGCTCGAAGCGGTCGATCCCGCGAAACAATCCCAAGAACGGCGCGCAAAAGACGCGATCGAGGATCGCATCGAGGTGACCGCGTTCGAGTGCGAAGCGATAGGCTCGAGCGCCGAACTTGCCGAGCGAGCCACTGTCGCGCGGCAAGCGGTCGCCGATCGCGTATTCGATGGCGTGGCGGTCGCGGATGACACTCGGTGCCCGTACGAACTGCATCGTTCGCAAACAGGCGTGTCCGAGGATGTGGACGAGCGGAATGTACCGCCAACCGAGACCGATCTCGGCGACGATCAACCCGACTTGCGTGAGCGAAGCAAACGCGAGTGCGGATTTAATATCGGTCTGAACGCGGGCGGTGAGTGCGGCAAAAATCGCAGTGGCCAGCCCGAGTACGACGAGAATCGCAGATAGCGCTGGCGACGCATCCAGGAGTGGGTCGAGCCGCAAAAGCAGGTACGCACCGAGGTGTACGGACAACGCACCGTAGAACACCGCACTCGATGGCGTCGGCCCTTCCATCGCTCGCGGCAACCAGCCACTAAACGGGATCAGCGCGGACTTCCCCGCCGCCGCGATGATGAGCAACAACCCGACGAGGAACACTTGATTGGCCGGTAATCGACAGACGCCATACGGCCACGCGGCAACATCGAGGCCTTCGATTTGTTGATAGCCGGTGAGTTTGTCGAAGTCGCCGCCGCTACTCATGTGGTGCAACACCACGGCGGCTAACAACAGGGCCGCATCCGAGATGCGGTAGACCACCCAGACGCGAAACGCATTCCGCACCGGAGCCGGTCGTTTGTGGAAAAAGCCGACGAGCAACGCGGACGACAGCCCGACGAGTTCCCAACCGAAGAACAGCGTTTCGATCGTTCCCGCCAGTGCCGCCGTGACCATGCCCGCGAGGAACAACGAGTAAAGCGTGAAGAAGCGGTTGTAGCCTTCTTCGCGGTGCATGTACTTCGTTGCGAACACGCCGATCGTGCCGAACAGCAAGTACGTGAGTGCCGTGAACGGAACCGAAAGCCGGTCGAACACGAACTTGATGGCAAAATGGAACGGCTTCTCGGAGACCGGGGTTTCGACGTGGACCCAGTCGCCGAACGACACGACGACGTGTTGCGTATCGTTTAACAGCATGATGCCGAGGACCATCAGTCCGGCGATCAACCCGACCCCCGTCGTTGCCGCGACGGCACTCGCCGTTGCGGATTCGCTCCGCTTGCGGCCGATGAGTGTCGCCCCGCCGAGATAGAACATCAGTGCGAAGGGCACGCTGATAACGACGGTGCCGAGGTACGCAGCGAGTGTGGGATAGTCTGGCATGTCAGGAGGTCGCTCCGGTTCGGATCGCGGCGAAATCGAGGAACTCTCGCCATCCGCGATACCAGTCGGCCGACGACCGCGCCGTCGGCAGTTGGCTCGTCGTCAACGTGTGGGGTAGGAATTCGCCATCTTGGAACACGAGAAGTTTCCCCGTGTCCGGGTCCATCGTACACATCTGCACCCAGCCCCTACGGATCGTCATGTCGACGACGGCACTTCGCGACATCACTTTCAGCAAAATCTCCGGCGTCGTTTCGACGATGAACAGCAATCGCACCGGTTCGTGAATTTCGACCATCTGCCAGGGTAGGCCGGTGCGTAAGTCGCTGGCCGCGCCGTCCATGACACCGAGCAGACCCGTTATGTTGTGGGGCAACTTCGTTCCGCAGCCGTAGCCCTGCGAATCGACGTGACAGAAATAATACTCGAGGTTGATACCCGCACAAACGGGCACCGCCGCGCCGAGGAGTCGCCCGAGGGTGCTACCATTTTCATCGTCTTGTGCGGGGTTGTACGATGTCAGAAACGCGCGGCGATCGAGGAAGAGTCCGCGAGTGCGTTCGCGACGGCCGACGATGCAAATCGCGTTGGTGGCGTGCCCCCACTCGGGCCGCACCTGCGCCAAATCCTCGGCGCGGGCAGCCATGTGTCGGCGGGCGGCCGCGGGGGTGATCGCCAGCGGGGCCGAATCGAACCGCCTGGCCCGTTCGTGGGAGTTGCGGTCGAGCGCCCGTTCGATGTCGGCTTCTGCGGCGGCGAAGCGGTCGCGGTGAGATTCCGGCACCAGGTCGGCGTCGGGGAACTCAACGTACTCGTTGCAGGTGTTGTGCAACCCGCCGACGAACGCGGTGTCGTTCGGGACTACTACGCCGCGGCGAGCCATCGCCTCCCGCACCCGCGGGTCGTTCAACATCTGGGCGATGGCGCGACCGTTCGGCCCGCCGACCCCGCCACCACAGGCACCGCAATCGTGCGCCGATTCGTGCGGGTTGTTCATGCTGTGCGAGCCGTGCCCGAGGATGAAGACGAGCGGGGCGAAGTCGACGGTCATGCCGATGTCGCGGAGGAGTCGTTCCGCGATCGTAGCCATCTCGTCGAGCGTGTAGCCGTGGTGGGTGATCTCCGGACCGGGCGTCGTCGAGCCGCGTTCGAGTTTCAGGCGGGTCGCGAGTGGCGTCTGCACGAACCGACCGAAATACCCGCGCGCCATCGCCGCAAGACGGGGAAAGAGCACGCTGGCGACGAGCGGCACCGATGCCAGCACCCCGACCCCGGCGGTGAGTACCGCCCCGGTCGCGAACGACCGCGAGCCGATGTGGAACCGGTGCGAAGCGCCGCCCAGCACCTTCCGCACCTTCGCCCGCCATCGGTGAGTCTGTTCCTGCTCCTCGCAAACCATTTCGGACACCCAATGCCCCGGCCGGATGATGATCGGGCAGAGCGGGGTGAAGTGAGCGCCGGCGGCGCTGCGGAAGTACATCGCCACGCCGAAAAATCCGGCGGCACCGAAGGTTTCGCAGTCGGGTGCGACTTCTTCGAGGTGCCTGCGGAACGATTCTTCGCGTTCGTCCAAACACGTGATGACTTGAAATCGCGGTCGCGCCGGTACGTGGGTGGCCTTGCTGTAGTGCAGCGAGACGGCATCGAGCGTGCGGTTGCGGAACCGTCGCTCGTACGCCTGATGGAACACGCGACGGCGTTCGATCGGGCCGAACTGCGCGATTTCGTCCGACAAATGTTTCCAGTCGGTAGGCGAAAGATCGTGCAACTCGCTCGCCGACCATCCGAGGAGTTGGCTGAGTTGGAAGATCGGGAACACGCGCAACGGCAACGGCACGGCTTCCGGCTTCGGACCCCGTTTGCGTAAAGTCTCGCGAAGTTCTGCGAGCGGAACTTCGTTCGCAACCGACGCCACCGCGAACCGATCGAGCAACAGCCGCACCGCCACGAACTCGACCAGCGTACCGCCGGGGATCGGATGTGCGACACTGTCGCCCCGCACTTCGACTTGGCGGATCATGCCGCCCCAGCCGCGAAGTGCGAGTAACGTGGCGTCGAGATATTTGTCCCATTCGCCGGGCATGACGCCGAGTATTTCGAGCGATTCGCGGATCGACTCGATGGCCGTGACGTTGCCGTTTAACAATCGTTTCGATTCGCTGCGGAGATCCTTCAGCCAAAGCTCGGGCGGATTCCAAGACTCCGCGTGTAGCCGAAGGAACGAGAGATAGAAGCCGAGGTTCTGATCGGGCAACGGCCAGAGCGAGATCCCTTGATCGAGAAACGCGGCGCAGAATCGAACGAGGAACTCGTTGACGAGCAAATCGGTATCGTCGTCCCCCGCCGCCATCAGCCAGTCGCGGTGCCGGATCGGGGTCGGTGCGGGTTGCATTTCCACGGGGATGGATTGCACGCCCGCGCAGCAGACTTGCCAGAGGCTCTCGAGCGCGAATGCCTCCCACTTCGCGTCTTCCCACGTTTCGACGCAGTCGATGCCGAAGCGGTGGAACAACTCGCCGACCCAACCCGGTGCCACGGTATCGCCGGTGCCACGGAGTTCGCGAATGACCCATCGCCGCGTTTCGGCGATCATCCGTGCCCGCGTCGCCGACGAGACGTCGGAGCGCACGCGCTTCAGGGCATCCGATTCGGCCAGAACGTATTCCAACTCGGCAGCGGTTCCCGTCCAGAAGGGATACTGAAGCATCGCCAGCCTGAGATCGAGCCGCGACGTCGAGTTCGTGACGGTATCGTTGGCGGTGTTTCGCAAGTCTTTGTGGAGGTCCGCACGAAGGTCGTCGAACGCAATGCGACCCTTGGTGAGTTCGTTGCGGTAGCGCGTTTCCGTGAGGTACGGATGACAGCCGAAGACCTCCGCACCGCGTTGAACGGCTTCGTCGAACGAGAGATCTTCAAACGCATGGAGCGTGTTATGGTGAATGAAAACCGTGATCGGCCCCTGCGCCGGAAGCAGGTGCGAAGAATGGTCGATGGCGTGAAGCAATTTCGCGTGTACATCTTCGGAGCCGGACGAGGTCGGGTGGGCTTCGTCGGCAGTGATGACTTTGAGTGACACGGAAGACCCCAATCTCGTGAAGCAAATGTTTCTATCGAAGCACATCGCGTGCCCGACTCGTCGTTCGCTGGAAAACCGCACGTTATTCGGTCGTGCGGGGCAAAAATCGCGTCGTACTGGTCGTCGTCGCACCAGTGTGGTCGAAGCCTGACCACAACGAGTACCCAGAAGAATCTTACTAGATTGAATGTGCGAGATACGCGTTCGGTAAAACGAGATGTTGCCATGTCCAGTTGGCGTTACCTGTTGCCCATGTTGCTAATTGCCTTATGTTTCGTGGCTCTTTGCACGTTTACGGCCGTTTCGTTGTTCAGCCAGCAAGCGGCGCTGACGAGTGTGTTACGGGAAAATGTGCAAAGTCAACGGGCGGCCATCGAGTTAGAAGAAGGCTTGCAAGATCTGATCGCACTCGAAGATGCGCACGTCGAAAGTGTCGCAGTGTTACACGAGCGAATTCAACAGCGAGTGGTCAAGCTCGGCGAATCCGCCGATCAGCCGAGCGAACGCGAGTTGTTCGAGCGTCTGAGCCGCGCGTACGACGGTTACCTTTTGAAATGGCAGAATCTACCGAAGTTCGGTTCGCCTACGCACGAAGCGAAACGAGTCGTGGCCACGAAGTTCGTCGAGATGGAAGTGCTGAGGCCGTGCCAGGAATTCGAGCACTTCAACGCACGCCGCGTCGAGGATTCCGCCGACCAGCACGATCGCGTATTGCGCCAACTCGCATGGGGAATGGCGGGCATCGGCGGCCTCGGTGGCATCTCCGGAATCGTCCTCGGATTTGCGGTGTCGCGCGGCCTGAATCGCTCGATTCGGAAACTGCGCGTGCAACTCCGCGATGCCGCCGGAAAGATCGCACCGGGCGCGCCCGAGTTCATCGTCACCGAAGAAGGGCGATTCCACGATTTGCACATCGAAGCGGATCGTCTCACCGAGCAGATCGAGCAAGTGGTCCGAGAATTGCAACAGCGAGAACAAGAAGTGCTGCGAGCGGAACAACTGGCCGCCCTCGGCCAACTCGCGGCGGGTATGGCGCACGAAATCCGCAACCCGTTGACGTCGATTAAGCTGCTCGTACAAGCCGGGCAAGTCGATGGCGGGTTGCTGCCTGCCGAGGATCTCCGCATCATCGAGAGCGAAGTGCGGCGGATGGAACGCTCGCTGAATACGTTCCTCGACTTCGCCCGCCCGCCAAAAATGCGTCGTGTGACGGTCTCGCTCGATACGCTTCTGGACGATACATTCGGTTTGTTGCGTACCCGTGCGGATCAGCAACGAGTCGTGTTGCAACGAATCCTCCCTACGGGCGGTGTGACACTCTCCGGGGATCGGGAACAGCTCCGGCAAGTCGTGTTGAACCTCGGGCTGAATGCACTCGATGCCATGCCGACGGGTGGCACGCTCTGCGTGACGATTCGGAAGGTGAATCAGTCGGTCGAAGTCGAAATTGCCGACACGGGGCCGGGGATCGCGAAAGAGATGTTCGCCCGGTTATTCCAGCCGTTTGCGAGCAACAAGGATACGGGCTTGGGCCTGGGTCTCGTGATCTGCCAGCGTATCGTGCAGGATCATCGCGGTCGAATTAACGCCGTCAACCGAGTCGGTGGCGGTGCGAGTTTTTTGCTGTCTCTGCCAACCGAGGCCTCCGATGTCGATCGTGCTCCTGGTCGATGATGAAGCGCCGATTCAACACGCATTTCAACGTGCGTTTCGCTCGGCGGATATCACCATTCGCACGGCGAGTACCGCCGCCGAAGCGATCGAAGCGATCCGCCGCGAACCCCCAGACGCGATCTTGCTCGACGTGCATTTGCCCGACGCGAGCGGCCTCGAAACGTACGAGCGGGTTCGCCAGATCGATGCCCGCGTGCCCGTCATCATGATTACCGGACACGGTACGACCGACCTCGCAATTGAGGCGATGAAAGCAGGTGCGTTCGACTTCCTGCTGAAGCCGTTGGAATTGAACGACGTCCGCGATGCGATCGACCGGGCCGTGCGCTCGAATCTGCTGATGCGGCGACCGGCAACGATGCCCGAAGTCGAGCCGACCCCCGTCGATGGCGACTTGCTGGTCGGGCGCTGTCCCGCGATGCAGGAAGTCTACAAGGCGATCGGGCGGGTGGCGGCCACCGATACGACGGTGTTGATCCTCGGAGAAAGTGGCACCGGTAAGGAACTCGTCGCGCGTGCGATCTATCAACACAGCCTGCGGGTGAATCGCCCGTTCGTGGCGATCAATTGCGGTGCGATTCCGGAGTCGTTGATCGAAAGCGAACTGTTCGGCCACGAAAAAGGCGCATTCACGGGGGCCGAGCGCAAGCGCATCGGCAAGTTCGAGCAGGCCGCCGGTGGCACGATCTTCCTCGATGAAGTCGGCGAACTACCACTGTCGGCGCAGGTCAAAATGTTGCGGGTACTCCAGGAACAACGCTTCGAGCGCGTCGGTGGAAACGAAACTGTTATCACCGACGTTCGCATCTTGGCGGCTACGAATCAGGATCTCAATCGAGCCGTGGCCGACGGTCAATTCCGCAAGGATCTCTACTTCCGACTGAACGTGTTTAGCATCACGTTACCGCCGCTTTCCGCGCGAGGCAGCGACTTGCCTCGGCTCGTCGAGCATTACGTCCGATGCTTTGCCATCGAACTGAATCGCCCCGTTCTCGTCGTGTCCGACGAAGCGATGGCAGCTCTCACTTCGTATCCGTGGCCGGGGAACGTTCGCGAACTGCAAAGTATTCTGAAACAGGCGACGTTGCAGTCGCGCGGCGAAGTGCTGTTGGCCGATTTCCTGCCCGCGCAAGTCTTTCAAAGACACGGTGCTATACCCACAACCGGTGCAGCCGCAGGCCTGTTCGACTGGGATGCGTTCGTTCAGGAGAGACTCGCGACTGGCTCGGAAACTCTCTACGCCGAGGGGTTGGCGCGAATGGAGCGCGAAGTCCTGATGCGCGTGTTGCAACACACCGCCGGCAATCAGTTACAGGCCGCAAAACTCCTCGGGATCACGCGCGGCAGCCTGCGAAACAAAATCCGCACGCTCGGTATCAACATCGGTCGGGATATCTGGTCGGACGACGACCATGCTGATTCGTAACCCGCCACACCATTCGTCAACGCCGCGAGGCATCACGCGGCAGAAACAGCCATTTTTTGAAGATGGCAAGAACTATCAATTCTTATCTGATTCCGGTAGCCGCAGGTCTTTAGCCTGCGCGGGGGCAAATACCCTAGAAAACCAGTCGTGGCGAGTCTGCGAGACGCGACGCGATAAGCCATGACGGTCATTCCGGGCGCACGAACCGTCGTGTTTCGCAGACTCACCACGACCCTCAGCGATTGCTCGTGGCAAACGCAGGCTAAAGACCTGCGGCTACCAGAAT
>JAYSKW010000088.1:0-2870 GCA_043726085.1 Limnoglobus sp. | reverse complement strand
GGTCCCACTTCGCCCCTTTGCCGGGCGGGAACCCTTTCTCGCCGAGGTGCCACGCTTCGCCGTCTTTCTTCCACGGCATGTGGTCTTCGACGCTACTTTGCGACTTCTCTTGCAGGCTTGCGAACGACGCGACCGCCGTTTGGAGAAACTTCAAAAACGCTGCGGTTTCGACCTCGGCCATCTTGTGAACGACGATCACGACCTGCTGCATTCCTGGCGAAGCGGTCACCTCCACGCGGTTACTATCGCGAGAAAAGCCTTCGAGGCCCGGCGTGTCGCTGAGCGGTTTCAAGTTGAGTGCCGCACCCAAAGCTTCATCCTTAAAAGTGCCCCGACCGACGCGGAACACGAACTTCAGGTACGCCTCGTGGCCCGTCATTGCGTGGAGGAACCAGCCGTTCGATTTCTTCGCGGCCGAGATTTCGACGATGCTGCGGTGGTTCCAATTCGTGTCGGAAAACGTGCCGAATTCGTGGATGCGCTCGTTCACCCACGCGAGCACGGCACCCTCCCATTTGCACGGTTTCCCGGTCGTGGTGACGCGGTCTTTCGTGTGCCAACGCTCGCCGTTTTCCTCCCAAGGCAACTGCGAATCTTTCCCCACTTCGGAAATATCCATATCACCGACGAGTGCGAGTTTCGCCGCCTTCGGGTCGAAGCGCTCGCGCACCACGTGTGGCCCCGCCGCGAGAATCTCCTTCAAAATAACGCCCGTGTGCGAGATGGGCCGCGACTTATCCGCTGCCTGTTTCACCACGACTTCGGGCGTGCCTTGCGCGACGATCTGCCCGCCGCGAATCCCCGCTTCGGGGCCGATGTCGATGACCCAATCTGCCGTCTTAATCACCTCGAGATTGTGTTCGATGACGATAACGGTGTTGCCGAGATCGGCGAGGCGGTGGAGCACGTCGAGTAGCTTTCGCACGTCGTCGAAGTGCAATCCCGTCGTCGGTTCGTCGAGCAAATAAATCGTGCGTCCGGTGCTCGGTCGTGCGAGTTCGGCGGCGAGTTTCACGCGCTGAGCTTCGCCGCCGGACATCGTCGGTGCCGACTGCCCGAGTGCCATGTAACCGAGGCCGACATCGGCGAGCGTTTGCAGAATCACGCGGATTTTCGGGATATTTTTGAACAACTCCAGCGCCTGCACGACCCGCATCGCCAGCACGTCGGCAATCGATTTGTCGTGGAACTTCACCGCCAGTGTTTCGGGGTTATATCGGCTACCGTGGCACGTGTCGCACTCGACCCAGACATCGGGGAGGAAGTGCATTTCGATCTTCTTTTGGCCCATCCCTTCGCAGGCATCGCAGCGCCCGCCCTTCTGGTTGAAGCTAAATCGCCGCGGGTGGTAGCCGCGTACTTTCGCCTCGGAGAGCCGCGAGTAGACTTCGCGAATCAGATCGAAAACGCCGGTGTAAGTCGCCGGGTTCGACGACGGCGAGTTGCCGATCGGGTCTTGATCGACGTTGATCACTTTGTCGATAAAGTCGAGTCCGGTGATCTCATCGTGTGCGGCACCGACGGTGCGGGCACGGTTCAATCGGCGTGCGAGTGTGTTGAAAAGCACCTCGTTGATGAGCGAACTTTTCCCCGATCCGCTGACGCCGGTGACGGCGATAAACGAACGCAGCGGTAGGCTGATGTCGATGTTTTTCAGGTTGTTTTGTCGCGCCCCGCGAATCGTCAAAAACTCGTTCGCCGGGAACTCGAATGCCGTTCGCAAGTCGGCTTCGGTCGCTTCAATCTGGACTGATTTCGCAGGCGTTTTGACCGTAATACGTCGGTTGGTCGGCACGGGAATCGACATCTTGCCCGATAGGTATTGGCCAGTGAGTGACGCCTTCGATTTGAGCACCTGTTTCGGCGGGCCGAACGCAGTGATTTCGCCACCGAGATCGCCCGCGCCGGGGCCGAAGTCGAAGAGTTGATCGGCACTCGCGATGACTTCGCGATCGTGCTCGACGAGGATGAGCGTGTTGCCGAGATCGCGGAGGCGTTGCAGCGATTTTAATAGCCGGGCGTTGTCGCGCGGGTGCAGGCCGATGGTCGGTTCATCGAGCACGTAAAGCACGCCGGTGAGGCCCGAGCCGATCTGCGAGGCGAGGCGGATTCGTTGGGCTTCGCCACCGGATAGCGTTGGCCCCTGGCGCGCGAGCGTCAGGTAATCGAGGCCGACATCGATTAGGAACGTCAGGCGATTGCGTACCTCGCGTAACACTTCGCCGGCGACGCGGGCTTGCTCGGTCGATGGCTTCCATTCGTCGAAAACGCGGTTGGCATCGGACAATGGTTTGTCGCAGAGTTCGCCGAGTGACAGCCCTGCGACACGGGTGGCTGCCGCATCGGTCCGCAACCGCGAGCCGTGGCAAGCGGAGCAGGGTACTTCGTCGACGAGATGTTCGAGTTTTTGGCGGTATACGAAGCTCACACGCGAGGCTTCGTCGATCGCCGGGAAGAAGCCTTTGTACTGGAATTTGTGCGTTCCCGACGGTTGCACTTCGGGCGTTCGTGGCTTCTTTCCCTTCGCTGCCGGTACCGACGGCGCGAGTGCGATCCAGTCGTCGCCGGTCCCGTGGGTGATCGTGCGCTGGTGCTTCGGGTCGAGTGAACTGAATGGGATATCGAGCGAGAAACCGACGTGTTTGGCCAAGCCCTCGGCGACGCGCAACCACGTCGAACCGGGCGCGAGCCACGGCCACGCCGAGATCGCCCCTTGCCGCAGTGTCAGCCCGGTGTCACCGATCAAGAGGTTCGCATTCGCACCGCGTTGAAAGCCGAGGCCCTCGCAGGTGGGGCACCAGCCGAGCGGGCTGTTGAACGAATAATTGTGCGGGTTCAATGGCTCGTAGCTCGTGCCGCATTGGTCGCAC
>JAYSKW010000087.1:0-11904 GCA_043726085.1 Limnoglobus sp. | reverse complement strand
GGCTAACAAGACTAACAAGACCGCGACGAGCAATCCGAAACGGGACTAATGTGCTCCGCGACCGCCTTCGATTCTCACCAGTATCGGGTCGTCGTGGATCAACCGAGATAGCCCTGTCGTTGGCAGAAGCGTCCGATTGTTCGACGATTCCATTCGTGCGTCGCGCCGAATGTTCCAGGTAGCGTACCCGCCGAGCCACCCGCCGAACAACGCCAAAAGTATGTCGGTCGGCTCGACGAACCGCGTCGGCAATAACAACTGGCCGAACTCTAGCATACAAGCGATCAGTCCGGTAATAATCGCGCCTGCGAATAGACGCATCCGTTTGGTAGCATCGGATAACGGCCCGATAGCTACCACGAGTACGCCAAACATCGCGAATAGGATCGTCTTCACGATCGCCTGTTCGAGGCTGAATAAATAGTTCCGCTCGCTGGCATTCGCGAACGGTATCCAGTTGATCGCGTGCCATCGCGCTGGCACGATGGCCATGTCGAATTGAAATGGGTTCCAATGAATCAAGATGAGCAACAGGCCCCACGCTTGACCGTAAATCAGTGCGGCTTCGAGTTCGATACCGTTCCCTTGCGCTTGCTGAATCGAGAGTTGAACGAGCGCCCAGCCGAACCAGAACGAACATCCGCCGATCAGGGCATCGGTCACACTCGGCGATCGCGTTTGAATCGTCAGTTGCGCCGTCTCGATCAGGACGCCGAGGATTAGCCCACACAACAACACGATGACGCCGAGTGGGATTCGACGCTTCGCATTCGTACGGGGAATGCTGCCGAGCAAGACTCCGCCGATGAAGTAAAGCCCCGCGACTTCGAGCCACGATTGCACTTTCGACCACGGTTCGACGACATCGGCTCGCTGGAGTTCGCCGAACGGGATCACCGTTGCGTTGCGTACATTTCGAGCCAAATCCGAGCCACTGACCGAGATGTCGAACGGCATCAATTGGGCGACGACGAGCACGCCGAGGTACGAGATCGTCAACCGGCCGGCCGTACTTTGCCAGATCGCGCCGCGTCGCCCGCCTCGGAGCGTTTCAGTCAGTGTCGAACCGATCATCGTCCAAAGGAACATGCCGATCGCCGAGCCGATGGATTGTGCGACGATGTCCGAAAGCGAGCAAGTTCGCCCAGGAAACCAGAGCTGACTGAACTCGACACTCGCCGCGAAAAACACGCACATCGGCCAGACCGCGATGCCCGTCCATGCCGTCGCACCGGGGTCGGGGCGACGGTCGGCACGCAGTGCGGCCAACAAAAAGAACCCGAGCGGCAGCCCGAGCAAGCCGTTTGCGAGGAAGTCCGAACGCGAATCGATGCCGAGCCGTGCGCCGAGGATCGATTGGAATTTCGCGGTCGCGTCCGAAAACGGAAGACTGTGAAACGCGAACGGCACGAGGCTACCGTAGATCGTGAACGCCATCACGCCGACTGCAAACCACCAGTAAATCGGAGCGATACGATTTGGCACGGGCGAAGAGTTCAAGATTTCGCTCCCGTCGGTTGGGGAGCAGCGGGTGGCAGATCGTTTTTATCGTCATTCACCTGTTCGGGAACGACCCACTGTGAGGATGCAGTGGCGGTCGCGGACTTCAAAATATCGTCGCGATCCGGTGCCTCGGGAACGACGAACAACCAGTCGATGATCTTGAGTTCCATCCAAAGGAACCCGAGCGCGAACGGCATCATCAGCCAGCCTGCGAAGTCGTGGACGATCTTATCGCCGAGCCACTGCCAACCGGCGATATACACGAGTGCCGTAATCGTAATGCGAATGATATTCGACACGATCGAGATCGGTATCGTGGTGAGCACGATGAAGATTCGGTCGCCGACGGGCCGCGTAAGTAGCAAGGCCATCGCGGTGCCAATCGCGACGAACGTGAGCACCATGCTCAGCCCGGAACAAGCCCACTCGACGCCGAGGCGAATGTCGCCGACGTTGATGACGGTCCCACCTTGGCCGGCGATGTACGACGGGTAGCCGATCGTTTGCAACAAGAAATTGCTTGCTGTCGTGGCAATCTGACGCAATTTGAACGTGAACAAAATCTCGAAGCGGTCGGGTAACTTCACCATAAAAATCAGGAACGCCAGACTCGGCCACGCCCAACGCAGTCCCGCACGCCCGAGTAGCAATGCCACGACGCCGCCCAGCGCCAATATCAAGCTGACCCCCTGGCAGAACTCCTTGGCGATGTTCGTCATCCCCGCCCAACTCGATAGCGCAACCGCGAACACGATCGGCAACAAGCCCCAGTATTCCGGCCATTCGATCAACGGTGGAAGTTTCGAGCGGCGCGTCCAGAGCAGATACGCGGAGAAAAGCGGAACGAGGAACCCGTGCGAATAATCCGCCTGATTACTCCACACGCGCACCATGTCGGCAATCGCCGTGTGGAACGCAAACAACAGCGAGACGACCAGCACGCCGAGCATGATTCGCCACGATCGCGAATGGAGAATCTCGGCCAAAGGTTGCGGTTCCACGGAGCAGTCTCAAACGAGGGTCGGGTCGGCAGCGCAAATGGCAGCCGAGCGTACCCGTTAAGATATGTCTAAAGTTCCACCTCGGACGCCCTTCTCACCGCGTTCTTCGAGTTATTCTTGAGGCGTAAATTTCGGCTGCGAGCGATTCGCGTCTTTCGTTGAAGATTTTCGCGCAAGCGTCGATTGTGGGCACGTTATCCGGATGCACCAACTCTTCCCCAAGGGTTGCGGCCCGTCGGGGGTGGTCTCCGGCGGGCCGATCTTTCTGTATAAATTCCGCATGCGATTGAATCTCCGCCTCCCGTCGTGGCTGCTCGGTGCGATGCTATTCGCCGCCGCCTACACGCAGTCTCCGCTCTTCTTCTCGAATCAAAATCAATACTTCCTGCACGGCATGGCCGACGCGGGTGTCGGCCACCTCTTGCACGATTGGCTCGCAAACACGCGCGACCCCACGCCGTTGTTTTCGCTGATCGTGAAGCAGGCGTTTCGTTGGAGCGTCCCCGAGGCGATCTTCGTTTGCTACGCCCTCGTGATGATCGGCTACGTGTATTCGTTGGTAACGATCGTCGATCACTTCGCCTGGTTCCCGAAGTCGACATTCGCACGTTGGGCGTTCCTTTGTGGAACGATATTCATCCACTCCGCCATGGCGCGCTGGCTGAGCGTGCAGGTGGCGGGCGTCGATTACCCTTGGTACTTCCAGTGTGGCGTGGCGGGGCAGTACGTGCTCGGTGCCGGGTTGCAACCATCGGTGTTCGGCGTGCTTTTGGTCGCGTCGATTGCCGCGTTCATCTCGAACCGGCAGGCACTGGCGATGGCTCTGCTCTGGATGGCGTGCGGAATGCACACGACGTACTTGCTACCGTGCGCGATGCTGATTCTCGGCTACAGTTTCGCGAATTATCGAAGTGGCGAACGCCGCAAGGCATGGATAACGCTGGCTGTCGGCCTGTTCGGGCTGGCAATCGTTGGCACGCTCGCGCTGTCGCGGTTCGCACCATCGGATGCGGTCTCGTTCGCAAACGGGCAAAAGTTGCTCGCCGAAACCCGCATCCCGCATCACTCGATTGTCAATCGCTGGCTCGACCCGATCGCGGGCCTGCAATGCGTCGTCGTTCTCATCGGCATTGCCTGCACGCGAGGTTCTCAGCTGTTTCCCGTGCTGTGCGTGGCGGCGATTTGTGCCACCATCGGCACCGCGTTCGTCGCGATCACCGGCCACCCGACGGCTGCGCTCATGTTCCCTTGGCGAATCTCGGCAGTGCTCGTTCCGCTGGCCGTTTCGATCATTTGGGCCAGAGTGATCTCGCGATTGAGCGATGTCGATACTCGCAGTCGCATCGCCATCGCGGGGCTGGTTTTGGTGAGTATATGTCTGGCCGTTTCGGGCATCGTGCTGAATTTCAAAGACATCGGCTATGCCATGAACGAAGCCGAACGCCCCGTCCTCGAATTCGTGCGATCGACGAGTACCGCGAACGATGTATACCTGATCCCGACGCGGATACCGAAGCTCTCCGGCGCGCGCGGTTCGGTCTCGACGACATTCACGCCGCCACCGCGACCGAAGCCAGGGGCCACGCTGATTCCCGTCGATTTCCAGCGATTTCGCCTGATGACGGGCACCGCGATCTTCGTCGATTTCAAGTCGGTACCGTATGCCGACCGCGAAGTGCTCGAATGGCATCGCCGCATGAAACTTTGCGAAAACTGGTACGACGGCGACCTGTGGAACAACCCCGAAACCATTGCCGAACTCATCCGAGAAGGTATCACGCACGCGATCGTTTCGCGCGAACAGAAGCGGTTGCCGGAGCAGTATATGCCGATTTACGAAGATGATGCGTTCACCGTGTATCGACTGGAATCGCCCAGATCGCGCTAAGAAATCGCGTGGGTCCGGGTACAATCCCGTAATGCTCGTTCCCCATACATACTGAGAGGGTATCCGATGCGTCGGTTTCTACTACTGGGTGGCTCGCTTACGGCACTCGCGTTTGCCAGTTGCAGCGAAGCCCCGCCGAAGGCGACGACGGTCGCGAACGAAGCGACGAAGCCTGCTGTGGCCGAAGCGAAGATCGAAGTGCGGACCGTGAACTTCGCGGGTCTCGAAAAGGAGATCCAATCGCACAAGGGCAAGGTCGTCCTCGTCGATGTGTGGTCTTTAGGGTGAACGAGTTGCTTGAAGAAATTCCCGCATCTGGTTCAGATGCACCGCGATTTGGCTGCCAAAGGTTTGGTCGTCCTCGGCGTCACGACCGACGAGCCCGAAGATACCGACAAAGTCCTTGAGTTCTTGAAACTCAAAGAGGCCACATTCCCGAACATCTTACTCAAAGACACCGACGCAAACGCGAAGAAGCACGAAGAAACCTACCCGACGTTCCCACAACCGATGCTCTGGGTCTACGACCGAACCGGCAAGAAAGTCTTGCACGACGAAGGCAAAATGAAACCCGATCAAGTCGATGAATACGTGAAGAAATTGTTGTAGTTCTATTTCCGTGAGAACAGAGTTCACCACGGAATACACGGAATGCACGGAAATGAATACTTGAAGAATTTGTTGTCGTTCTGCTTTCTGTTTCCGTGGCATCCGTGCTTTCCGTGGTTATCTTATAATTTGAACGGACCTCATCGAAGTGCAAGAGTTACCCGATACCCGACCGCGTGCCAAGCGATTACTCCACTTCCTCCGTCGCGCACATTTATACCTCGGTTTGATGCTGGTTCCGTGGGCGATACTCTATGGCGTCACGGCGTTTCTGTTCAACCACCCGACCGCGTTTAGCGATGTGCCGATGGCCTCGTTCGGTGCGTCTGCATTCGTTGGCACGCCTTACGAACGACGCCCGACCGCGAACGAACTCGCCGAACAAATCGTTCGCAAACTCAACGATGTCCAGAAGCCGACCGTGCCCTACTCCCTCGTAGGCGAAGCGAAATTTTCGCGCGAGTTCGCGTTCGGCATCGTTAAAACTGAAGGGAACCCGCTGAGTTTCCTCGTCGATGTGAAATGGGGTAGCGGCACAATTCGCAGTTCGGTCGTGAAGGAAGTGAACGAAAAGATCGCACCGGAACGACCCTCGTTCGCGAACGGTCGCCCCGAAGTGGCAGCCGTGCGAAAAGTGACTGCGGCCCTGCCCCGCAACGATGGCATTCTGCTCGACGACCCGATTCACGAACGGGTGAAAGCGAGCATGGCGACGGTCCTCGAACGTGCCAGTTTCCCCACCGGTGAAGTGACCGTCACATCGGTGCCCGATGTCGTCTTCCCGATGTTGGCCGACGGGCGAACGTGGACCGCCAGCTACAACCCGATGACGGGAATCGTCGGCGGTACGCCGGCCGAAACCAAACCGGAAACCGAACGGAGTTGGCGACGGTTCGCGTTGCGGTTGCACACCGCCCACGGCTACCCCGGCGAAACGAACGCCAAGTGGTTCTGGGCCATCATCGTCGACGTCATGGCGTTCGTCTTGTGCTTCTGGGGACTATCCGGCTTACTCATGTGGTGGCAAATCCGATCGACTCGCAAGATCGGCTTCGCCCTCCTCACCCTCAGCGCCACGGCCGCAACCGCACTCGGCCTCGCAATGCACGAAGCGCTGAGATAGGAATGGGCGATCGGTGGGCGTAAGCCCACCGATCCAGCCACACACATGGGCAATTTGCTAAATCCATACCGAATGCCCACGACGCAGGTCGAATCAGGGTAGTGTCCAGTGCCACAGGGTGGCAGTCCACTGCGAGCAGTGCGACTGCCTCGCAGTAGATCATCGTGGCAAACTCGCGTACAGCCGCAGCGATGGCATTTGCACGCCGGAGTGTCCAGTCGTCGGAAACCTGCATGTTGATCGTGGACTTTATCCGTGCCAACTAACGATTATGCACCGCCACCGGCGGGCATAGCTAGAAGAATGGGATTACCGTTCATTGCTTTAAGAAGTTCCTGAGTCAACTAAAATGTCAGATGTTCCAGCCACTTATTCAGCGAAAAGAAATTGGCTGCATCACGCATTTCTCTGGCTGCGTGGTCCCAAAACGCAACAGTCACATTGTAGCCTTCGCTTTTCAAGTCTTGGATTACGGGCACAAAATCTTTGTCGCCGGCTACAAGAGTAATTTCGCAATTTGCTTTATCAAACCTGACTGCGTCTTTTGCAATTTGATAAGCTATTGCAACATCGACTTTCTTTTCTTTTCCGTGGCTTCGCTCGTAGGTCTTGACTTGCCAACCTTTGCTTTCGACCATGCGCCAAAAGGTATCACTGGGTGGGGGAGAGCCCCAAAGCTTAGCCCCACCGATTTCATGCTTATCACCACACAGAAACTTGTGCAGTTTTCCGTAGTCTAATTGCCAATGGAGATCGAAAATACGTCGTTGAATAGCATCTTCTATGTCGATAGCCATTCCCTTTGACACCGCAGATGCGCGTTGACCTTCGATAAAGACATTAGAATTATCAACGTAAGTGTAGGTTAAAATCGGCATAGAACCCTCTTTAATAGTACTCGCCGAACAGATGCTTATCGCATTACGCGAGATAAGCACGCTACTGTGCGACGCCGGGAACGTCTCGGTAATTATCGCCAATAGACTGCTTCGTCAAATTTTACGATGGATGCGTTGTCGCTTCCCTGGCGATACGGTAGCAAATCCGTGTTTCAAACAATATACCAATTTAAAACTATTTAGCATAAGTGTCATTATATGACATTATATTCGACTCCAAGCTAAACTGCACTTAATCTTTGACGAGTGCCAGCGAAACCGGTGCGTGACAAAGTCAACGAAGATCACCTGTCATAAGGTTGGTTACTGCTCACTCAGATGAAATTCTTGGGCGTACTATTGCTATACTGTCGGCCACCATAATCCTATCTCTTGGCAAGCTACATCGATATCTTGAAATCGTCGCGTGATGGCACGTGGCGCTGAGTGAACGCGGCGTGCAAAAACATCTACCACCTGGCAGTTTGCGTGCCGGGCGGTGTGACCAGGCGGCTGACAATGATTTTGCACATGAAGCATAACCACAGCGGTGATATACGGTGCAGAGTCTACCGTGAGGGGGTCATTTTTCGAGAAATAAAGCTTTATACCACCTGCACAGTTCTGGTTTCGGTGTGCCCCACACAACAAGAACTCAGGGCGAACACTGATATCGACCCCTTGAACTGTGAGAGCAGGCGCGGAGTTCGGAGCCTGTTGAAGCATTAGTCCGCTAAGTTCGATCTGATCATAACAGTCAAGAAACGCTTCCAAAGCCTCTGCGTTCGTGCGGTTACGTGATTCTTCTTGATCGTTGGATGCGGGCAAGCCGTAAAGCCGTGAAATTTCGTTGGTCAAGATTGCTTCGTTGGTCATGCCGGTGACGATAAAGTCCGTGATGGCTAAACGAGCGAAATCGTACCAATTGACCATAAATGTTGGTGGGAACTTCGCTGTACGAATAATTCTTCGACGTTGCGATGGCGTCGCCACCAAGTAGGTAGCGAGTTGGTTCACTGAAAGGCGAGGGCTTGAGCGACCGTTGGACATCCGCGCACCTCTTGTTTTTATCGCTGAACATTCCAATATCTCTCGCTCTTTGCGCGAGATATTACACGCTACTTTGCGTCGCCGGTAACGACCCGGCGATTTTCGCAAATCCTCGCTTGAGAGAAGCAAATTCGTGCTTCTTTCTGGAGTTCATCGTCGTTTCCACACCTCGATGACCCAATAGATACAGTAAGTTACAGACATCATATCCGACTTTCAGCTATTGTGTAGCGGAACTTTGCGAATGTTACGATAGAGATAGATTTCGGTACATCCCACGGACGTTCGTCCGTGGGCTTTCGGTTGGCCTCACCCACACGATTCACCAAAGTCAAAAAATCCGAGGCGATGCGTCGCAAGTCACAATTTGTGACGTGCGCAAAGTGACCTGAAAGTGCGCGCAAATGACACAGAAATGTCGCATCCGGTCGATTTTGTGTCGATGTCGGTCGATTTTCGGTCGTATTCGGTCGATTTTTGACCAGTAGTTTCGGCTGATGCGTTATCGATGACACTCAGCGCAAACCACGACAGGATTATAGGATACCGCAAAACGGCCCGAAACCGATCGGCGATTTGCGATCAAAAAGTGGCGTTTTGAGACACAAAAACACCCCAAAACACGGTTTTGAAGCCTCCGCAATTGTGACTTACGTCGATTTCGGCGTCGATTATCGCGTGATGAGCCGCAACAAGAAACCTGCGGTAATGCCCATGAGGATCATCACGCCGATGGCGGGGTACCAGCCCCATTGCGGCGGGTGGTTCCAATCGAAAGGTAGCGATTTCGGCGTTGGCGGTTCGTCATTTTCGCTATCGGGCCAATCGTCGTCGATAATCGCGGGAGCAATCGGGACTTGCGATTCCGGTTCGGGTGCCGCTGTCACAGCGAGATCGTTCGCGTGGCGGTCGAGAACTGCGTACACCTCTTTCGCATCGGCATAACGGTCTTCGAGCCGCTTGGCCATCAGGCGTTCGACGATGTCAGCAATCTCTTTGGGCAGTCCCGGACAAATCGCCCGGAGCGGGTGTGGCACTTCCGTACGGTGCCAGCGGAGTTTCTGCGACGACGTTCCACCGGGAAATGGCGGACACCCGGATAGTGCGTAATAGAGCGTTGCGCCCAAGGAATACAGGTCCGATTGCGCCGTAACGGCCGTCGAATCGATCGCTTGTTCCGGGGCGATGTAATCCATCGTGCCCAGCACGTAGCCCGGCCCGCCGAGGATCGTCGGGTCGCTCGGCAACGGCTCGCCGATACGAAGCGCGAAGCCGAAATCGAGCAGTTTCGCGGTACCATCCGCAGCGATCATCACGTTCGATGGCTTCAAATCGCGGTGAATCAGCCCAGCATCGTGCGAAACTTGCAGTGCGCCCGCAATATCGCGAAACAGTTGCGCAGCGTGCGAAACGCTGAGTGGACCGTTCTTTTCCACGACCTCTTTTACCGTGGAACCGGTGACGTATTCCATGGCAATGAATGCCACGCCCTTCACTTCGCCGGTGTCGAATACCGTCGCAATGTGCGGGTGTGCGGGGATGATGCGGCCAATCGCCATCTCTCGCTCGAAGCGAATGCGTGTCCGCGAATCGTACCGTGCCTTTTTCGGCGAAAGGATTTTCAGGGCCACGAGTGGTTTCGCGGTCGTAGAACCCAACGGGGAAACGCTCTTGGCCAGATAGACGATGCCCATGCCGCCACGGCCGAGCGGCGACAATATGCGATACGTGCCGAGCAACAGTCCCTGCCATTGCCCGCGAAGTAATTTGTCGGCTTGAAAGCGACTGAGTTGGCCGCTGGCCACGAGCCGTTCCGCCTGTTCGTCGGCGGTTGCGGTCGTTTCCACAAGGGTTTCGAGCGCAGTCGCGGTCACGAGGCCGCTGCGCGTCAGGGCATCGAAGAATCGGCTGTGGCGAACCGATTCCGTTTCCGTTGGGGGTATCATGCCACTCCGCCCGTGCGTATTTGCCATAACCGTACGTCTAACTTACGATCTTCGGTAAGATCGGTACCGTTAGGAACGGTCCTTTGAATCGTCTCTTTGTTGCTACGAATACAACAGCATCGTGAAACCGAACTCCGAAATTCGCCGAAACGCAGACTTCGACGAACTGTATGCCCGTTATGGCCGCGAAGTCTGGGCGGTCGCCTACTCGCGTCGAATGGACCGCGATGCGGCGATGGATATTGCCCAAGAGTCGTTCCTGCGATTCTGGAACGAGCGCGAAAAAGGCACGGAAATCCTGAACCCGCGCGGGTGGCTGATCCGGGTCGCACGTAACCTCGCCGACGACATGGCGAAGAGCGCTTTCCGACGCCATGGCACGACCGCGACGAACGCGATGGATGGCTATCGTTCGCTGGCGAAGCCGCCGGATATGAAGTTACTGCAAGACGAAACTTTCGCCTGCGTGCGTGCGGTTATGGAAGAGCTTTCCGTGTCCGACCGCGACATTCTGACACTGCGGTATGCACTCGATTACGATTCGCCGAAGATCGCAGAGATTCTGGAAATCCCCGTGACGAGCGTTCACATGCGACTGAGTCGGGCACGGAAACGACTGGCCGAGAAATTTTTAGAACGAGGAGTCGAACCACTCTCATGAACGAACATTTTAAAGACGAAGAACCGATAGATCGGCTGCTTTCGCAGTACTTTCAGAACGAACTCCCACAGCCATGGCCCGATGCGAACGCCATCGTTCCAGTGACGCCATCGTCCGAAGCGAAGCCATACACGGGGCTGCGTAGCCGCGTCACGCTGGCCGCGTCGGTGTTGATTCTGGTCGGGTTGGGATTGATGTTACCCGCGAGCCACCGCAACGCGAACGAACCCGCAGGCGTTGGCCCGCTCATGCAAGGCGCGACGGCGAACGGGGCCAAGTTGCTCGACAAAATCGTTCCCGATTCAACCCATCCGTAAGGTAGCGATCACGTCGTTCGTCGGTCGCAATTTCAGGCGTTCTTCAGAGTATTTGCGAAACCACGCACCGAGAAGCACGACGCTATCGACGCTCTGCCGACCCGTCACAGTGGCATACGGCGACGTCGCAATCAAGTGAATCATGTCCGCCGCTTTCGCCATCGATTCTGCATCGGTTGGCTCATCGAGAACCGCCCAAACCTGCCCGCGGTTGAGCACGTACCAAATCCGGCGATCGTTGTACCCCACCACGGGGTAAATGAACGCGCGCTGGTCGCGCGATTTCCGCAACAACGCCAAACGCTGATCGAGCCATTCGAGGTCGGCCAATTTATCCCGGGTCGCCGCCGCTTTCTCGTAGAGACACGCCGCCGCTGCCGCTTTCATATCGCGTGCAAGATCGTCGAGAACCGAACGATCGTTGCCATCCAGGAAATTCCGTGCCCGCTTCGTCGCTTTGTTGTAATTCCGCCGCGTCGTCAGGCCCGCACACGGTCCGAGGCACGTCCCGAGTTCGTAACGCAAGCACGCCGGGGTTCGCACCTGCGGGAAGAGTTCGCCCTGTTCGGGAAATGCGAGCAACTGTTTCGCCGCACAATCGCGAAGCAAGAACCATTCGTTGATCCGCCGCACCGCATTTCGCGAGCGATCTTTGCCGACGAACGGGCCGTAGCAGGCGATTTCCTTGCCGTTCGTTTCGCGCGTAACGTACGCATAGGCCGCCGGTTCGCGACCGAGGCAGATGTAGCGATAGCGTTGCCGTCCCGGTTGGCCGAGGACGTTGAAACGCGGGCGGAAAAGCTGAATTAACTCGAGTTCGCGGAGCAGTGCCGTGAGTTCGTCGACCGCGAATTCCCAGACGAGCGTCTTCGTGTGTTTGAGGATGCGCCCCGCTTTCGGGTCGCGGCTCTTGGTGCGAAAATAGCTG
>JAYSKW010000086.1:0-1883 GCA_043726085.1 Limnoglobus sp. | reverse complement strand
ATTTCGCGACAATTCTATGTCACTCCGTACACGACGCGAATTCCGGGTTACGTCGAATCGCCTGCGATTTTTTGACTGCGCGAATTCGTGTAGGTCGGTCGTTTTTTGAATACACTGACGCACGAGTAAAAGAGATCGGCAACGGCCGCAGAGGATGCTCGAATGCTCGGCGCAATTGCAGGCGACGTGATCGGTTCTGTCCATGAACAAGCACGCACCAAGACGAAAGACTTCCCTCTCTTCGTTCCGAAGAGCACCTTCACGGACGACACCGTCCTGACCGTGGCCGTCGCAGAATCCCTGATGCGGTCGCGCGACTATGTGGATACGCTCCACGACTACTTTCATGCGTATCCGAATGCGGGCTACGGCGGCACGTTTTATCGCTGGTGTACGGTCAAGAGCCGAGAGCCTTACAACAGTTGGGGCAACGGTTCGGCCATGCGAGTCAGTGCCGTAGCCTATGCCCGCGACACGCTGGAAGAGGTTCTGGCAGAGGCCAAACGCAGCGCTGAAGTCACGCACAATCACGAACATGGAATCCGCGGCGCACAAGCGACTGCGGCCGCGATTTTCCTGGCCCGAACCGGAAGCAGCAAAGCGCAAATCCGCAAATACGCCGAAGAAACGTTCGATTATTTTCTGGACGAAACCTTGGCGGACCTACGCCCCACGTACCATTTCGACGTGTCGTGCCAAGGCTCGGTACCGCAGTCGATTCTCGCGTTCCTCGAATCGAACAGCTACGAAGACGCCGTTCGCAACGCAATATCGCTTGGCGGCGACGCCGACACGATGGCCTGCATCGCCGGCGGAATCGCCGAAGCATTTTACGGAGGCATCCCCGAAGACATTCGAGTTCAAACGCTCGAACGGCTGGACATGCGATTGCGCAGAATCGTCGAGGAATTCGACGAACGATATAACTGCAACCGAACAAAACAGTGAAGCAGATATGGTTACTGACACTAGAATGTCATCGAACACGCTTCATTTCCGTTCTTGGCGAGCGGTGTGTAAGCACCCTGATTCTGCCACCGTCATTTGCAATGAAAATTGACGGAGATTGTCACCGCGAAATCGCGAACCGCAGACCCAGGAAGAATCAGGGGAGTGACCTCCCCCGCTCGCCCATGCGTCTTGCTACACAGGACGTAGAATGTCCTATTTCCACCGGCAGGGCGTCAGCCGTTAAGACGCGGACTATGTCCACTCGCGTTACGATTCGGGAAGGTGAGGCGGTTGGGGCGGCACTTGCCCGCCTCGACAAACTGGTGCGCCGATCCGTTGGTCGTTCGTCCCACAAGCGGCGGTTCGGGTATTTCGAGAAGCCGTCTGAGTTGTCCCGCAGGCGGGCCAAGAAGGAGAAGGTGCGGCCGAGGTACCCGCTTTTTGTCCATCCGCACGCGGCACTCTACGCTCGTACGGGTCCGTCTAACACCCTCATGCGGTAGTCGCTCGGTCATTCCGGGCTTCGCTTTGCCAGAACGATTTGGCGCTCTACGCTTCCCCGGCGTCTCGCGATTGTCTGGGAGAACGTTCATGCATGCTTCGCCGGCCGTGGAAATCGATCTCGCGCAGACGCCTTTGCCGCGGGTCGAACGAGTCGCGATGGGGTATTTTGAACGGGCGTTGCCGGTTACGCTGATTCTCGGGGCGTTCTTCGCGGTGGCGTTGCCGATGGCGGCCGTCGTCTTGTTTCGGCCCGATATACTTCGACCGGGGGCGCTGGATACGTTTTCGTTCCAACCCGCAGCGCAAACTATACTTCGCACGGCGGATACGAATACTTCGTACAAAGGCGAAAACCTCTTATTCTGGTAGCCGCAGGTCTTTAGCCTGCGTTTGCCACGAGCAATCGCTGAGGGTCGTGGTGAGTCTGC
>JAYSKW010000085.1:0-2259 GCA_043726085.1 Limnoglobus sp. | reverse complement strand
ACGAGCCGCGAATCGTTCGAGCGTTACGACCTGATGACGATGGCCATCGCGACCGAAGAGTTCGTCGATGCCAAGCTGAGCAACTGGTACGTGCGGCGAAACCGCGACCGCTTCTGGAGCAAAAACGCCGATCTCAGTGCCGCAGGTTTGCAAGACAAACTCGCGGCGTACCAGACGATGCACACGGTGCTGTCGACGCTCGCGCAACTGATCGCGCCGTGCGTGCCGTTCCTTGCGGAAGTGATGTGGAAAAACCTCAACGCCCACGGACGGGCGTCCGTGGGCTTTCGCGAAAGCGTTCATCTTTGCGACTACCCGACGGTAAACGAAACGCTCGTCGATGCGACGCTGTCCGACGATACGCAAGCGTTGTTAGCGTTGATTACGCTCGGCGGCGCGGCGCGGAATGCGGCGAAGCAAAAGGTGCGTCAACCGCTCGCGGAGTTGTGCATTTACTCCGATGTCGAAGCGGTACGGCGGGCGGCCACACGATTCGTCGAGCAGATCGCGGACGAGTTGAACGTAAAGCATGTAAAGGTCTTAAACGACAAGCCACTGACGCCCACGGCGAAGCCAAACATGAAAGCCGCTGGCCCAAAGGTTGGCGCGAAGAAGAAGGAATTTGAACAGGCGATCCGCGAAGCGAACGTCGACGAACTAGCGTTGAAGCTCCGCACCGGCCCCGTAATATTCGATGGGATTCGCCTGCACCTAGAGCCAGTGGGCACCATTATAAAGTCAACAACTATGAACTGGAACATAGAGGATGCGCGCGTGGAGATTACGTCGGCGGACATCACGGTGGAGTATGTCGCAGCCGAGGGTTGGGCGGGGGCCGTGGATCGCGGGACGCAAGTCTCGCTCGATGCGCGTATCACGCCCGAACTACGTGCCGAGGGGCTGAGCCGCGACGTGATTCGCACCGTGCAAGACGCCCGCAAAACAGCGGGGCTGAACCTCGCGGACAAAATCGCGTTGCACCTTCAGACGCCATCGGGCGATCTCGCGCAAGCGATCCTCACGCATCGCGAAGCGATCTCCGCCGCCGTGCAAGCGACCGAGTGGAGCGAAGCGCCACTCGCGCACACGACGACCGCAAAAGTCGATGGCCAAGATTTGACGATTTCCCTGCAACGGGTCGCGATTCGAGAGGATTAACAGAAACCAAACGAGGCAGGGGAAGCTCGTGCCGACGACGAAGGCTTCATGCCGAGTCGTTCCGGCGTGCGAACCGCATCGCTTTCCGCTTCATAATGAACCGCACGACGCGCGGGAACATGCGCTTCCCGAACCACACCCACCACGCCACGAAGCCGATTGCAGCCTCTCGGCGGTTGCCCAGCAAGCTACGAACGAGGCCATCGGCCACCTCGTCGGCAGGTTGTGCGCCTTCAAAGTTCAGATAGATTTTGCCTTCGTTTCGCAGTAGGTGACGGTTGAGGTCGTCGCTGCGGACGAGGCCCGGCAACAGTAACAGCACGTCGATCCCATACCGTACGAACTCGCCGCGAAGCGATTCCGTGAGGCCCACGAAGGCGTGTTTGCTCGCGCAATGTTCGGGCAGGCTGGGGATGCCGCACCGCCCGCAGATACTCGCGACGTTCAGCACGGCTGGCCGATTGCCTTTCACGCCACTTGCGGTGAGGTGCGGTACGCAGACGCGGATTAGTTCGATGGCGGCGAAGAAATTGATCTCCATCACCTTGCGGTTGATCGTTTCCTCGCTGGTGGCGAATTCGCCGAAACTGCTGACGCCCGCGCAGTTGATGAGGATGTCCAGCCCGCCGAAATGAGCGACGACGCGCTGCACCAAGCGTTCGCGATCCGCTGTCAGTGTGAGATCCGCCGGGAACGATTCGACTTCCGCACCGGTCGCGCGAAGTTCATTTGCGATCTGCGATAAGTCCGCCACCGAGCGACCCGTCAGGGCTACCTTCGCGCCGAGTTTCGCGAGCCGCTGCGCGGCACGCTTACCGATACCGCGTGAGGCACCGGTAATCAGGATCACTCGCCCACGAACATCGCGTCGCATTGGGTCTGGCTCTCGTAACGTGTCGTTTCCAAACGACATCCTATTCCGGTGCCCCATCATCGCAAACCGCCGCCTCGCTTTTACGCGAAACGGCGGTTACGATGCCATCGGGCGACCGACAGCGAGAGTCTTAGGAACTGTCCGAAATTAACTTCCCGGATTGGCTTTTTTGGCACGTGGTTTCTTGGTAATCTGGGGCAGTTATGATCCTCCGGATGTTGCTCGGT
>JAYSKW010000084.1:0-2322 GCA_043726085.1 Limnoglobus sp. | reverse complement strand
CCCGAAGTCAAAAAATCGGAGGCGATGCGACGTAAGTCGGAATTTGCAACGTGCGCGAAGTGTCGTGAAACTGTCTCCAAATGTCGTGAGAATGTCGTGGTCGGTCGATTTTGTGTCGCACTCGGTCGATTTTGTGTCGCACTCGGTCGATTTTGTGTCGCGTCCGGTCGATTTTTGCGCTGGGTGTCGAATCGATGGCAATCGGCGTAATCCACGAAGCGGGTTCGCGATACGGCAAACGGATCAGCGACACGCGATCAAAAAGTGACATTTTGGGGACTCAAAACCCGGAAAAATACCCCAAAAATCGGTTTTGGAGTGTCCGCAATTGTGACTTACGTCGATTCTGAGAGTCAATACGTCACGCGGATGAGGAACAACCCGCCAGGTGGGGCGGTGGGACCAGCGATGCCGCGATCCATGCCGTCGATTACCGTTTGCATGTAGTCTTCGGGCCAGTAGCCGCGGCCGATCTGGTACAGCGTGCCCGCGATGGCTCGCACCATGTTGTACAGGAAACCATCGGCTTCCACGTCGATCCAAAGGCATTCGCCGAAACGGCTGACGGCGAAATGCGTGATCGTGCGAATGCTCGTCAAGCGATTCGGGTAGTTCGTTTCAAAACAGCGAAAATCGTGCCGCCCGAGCAACGCTTGACCCGAACGATGCATCCGTGCGGCATCGAGAATGCGTCGCGGCTGCCAGGCGTACTTTCGCAAGAACGGATCGGGGATGAGCGTGTCGTTGATGACGTAGCGATACAGCTTGCGGACCGCGTCCGAATTCGCATCGAACGACTGCGAGACTTCCTCGCACGCCGTGATCGCGATGTCCTGCGGCAGCATGGAATTCAGGGCTTTGACGAGTTTGGCCGGAGCGATCTGCGTGGCCGTGAAGGCGTTGAACACCTGCCCGACGGAATGCACACCCGCATCGGTTCGCCCGCTACAGTTGATGCGAACCCGTGCTTCGAGCGTGATTGCCCCGAATGCCTTTTCGATCGTTTCTTGCACCGTGCGATAGCCGGGTTGCGTCTGCCAACCGGAGAAGTCGGTACCGTCGTAACGCACGGTGAATTTCAGATTGCGCATCGCTTACTTCACGATGCCGCGTCGAATCAGTTCGAGCGCGCACTGCACCGCGTTCGTGGCCGCCCCTTTTCGGAGGTTATCCGCGACGACCCACAAGTTGATCGCGTTCGGGTTCGACGGGTCCAAGCGTACGCGGCCGACGTAAGTATGATCGGTGCCCGCCGCGTGGATCGGTTGCGGAAACTCGCCGAGCATCTCGTCCATCAGCACGACGCCGGGTGCATTTGCAAGTGCCGCCTTGGCTTCGGCAACGCTAATGGGCCGGTCGAATTCGAGGTTGATCGACTCGCAGTGCGCGATCTTCACCGGGACGCGAACGCAAGTCGCCGAGACGCCGATCGTGTCGTCGCCGAGGATCTTTTTCGTCTCGTTGACGACCTTGTTTTCTTCCTCGGTGTACCCGTTGGGGTCCAACGTCCAGTCGAGCGTAATCACGTTGCCCGCGAGTTGTGCGCGGTGTGCGGTCGGTGCGGGAACGGGCTTGCCACTGGCGTAGGCACCCAGCTGCGTTTCAAAGTCCGCGAGGCCTTTTGCGCCTTTGCCAGAAGACGATTGGTACGTCGAGACGATGATGCGCTTCAACTTCGCGAGTGCCATCAGCGGCTTCACGGCCACCGTGAGCGGAATCGTCACGCAGTTCGGGTTCGCGACGATCCTCTTCTTCGCGTGGTGCAATTCTTCGGGGTTCACTTCCGGCACAACGAGCGGGCAGTCGGTGTCCATTCGCCATGCCGAGGAATTGTCGACGACGATCGCACCCGCCTTCGCGGCAATCGGCGAAAACTCTTTGCTGACGCTCGAAGGCGTCGAACTGAGGACGATCTGCACATCTCGGAAGGCATCGGCGTGAATCGCTTCGACCGCGTACGATTTCCCATCGAATTCGACGGTCTTGCCCGCCGACTTCTCACTTGCCAGAAACCGTATCGTCTTCACGGGGAACTTCTGCTCGATGAGCACCCGACGCATCAAGTCGCCGACAGCACCAGTCGCACCCACCACCGCCACGTTCACGCCCACGGGATCACTCCTGTTCAGAAACAACATCAGCCTGCGCATATTTTACGAATGCGTGCAGGCTGACAAGAGGATTTCACTCAGGGGTACAACGAAACGCCTAACCGTGGCTTGCTCTTAGGAACTGTCCGAAATTAACTTCCCGGATTGGCTTTTTTGGCACGTGGTTTCTTGGTAATCTGGGGCAGTTATGATCCTCCGGATGTTGCTCGGT
>JAYSKW010000083.1:0-5305 GCA_043726085.1 Limnoglobus sp. | reverse complement strand
GAAGGGGATGAGCACGATCTACATTCTCGCGCCCGTCACAAACATGAACGAGAACGTCGACTGGACGAAGGAATCCCCGGCGTTCCGTGCGAAAGTGCTGAAGCAGTTGGAGAAAATCGGCATCAAAGGCATCGAGAAACGCACCCGTTACGAGAAAGTCGTTACGCCCGCCGACTGGCAGAATCAGTACGAAGTGTATCGCGGTGCGACGTTTAATTTAGCACACAACCTCGGGCAGATGTTGCACCTACGGCCACGAAACCGCTTCGACGATGTCGAAGGCGTGTACCTCGTCGGCGGTGGCACGCACCCCGGCAGCGGCCTGCCTGTGATTTACGAATCGGCACGCATAACCAGCCGATTGTTGTTGAACGATCTGTCACTCGACACCAGTGGGATTGATGAAGCCAACCAACCGGCAGTAGCGACTAGTAACAAAGAATAAAACATTTAACCGCGGAGGGCGCAAAGTACGCGGAGTGAATACAAATGATTTTTCGTAACTGTTCACGGGGTATTCTGTTTTTCTTTGAACCCACTGGTATTGTAGGTCGGGTCGAATCTTTGTGAGGCCCGACAGTTCATTCACGCGAGGATTCCAAACCTTCCAGGTTTTTGTCGCGGATACTCTGTCGGGCCTCATCGCAAAGCCTCTTCGGCCACGACCTACGGCGTCTGAAAGGTTGAAAATGCAATCTGCCCCGTGAACGGTTACGATTTTTCTTCTTCGCGTTCTCTGCGCTCTCTGCGGTTAAATTCTTCGTAATGTTTTTACTGCCGTCGTATCTTGACCATACACCTTTGTCGTTGGGAGCCATGTACGTGAATCTGGATAATCGGCGGATCGCAGTGATCGGTGGCGGCCTTGCGGGGCTGGCGTCGGCGTGTACCCTGGCGGCACGCGGCTACAGCGTCACCGTGTTCGAAAAGTCCGCGTGGCTCGGTGGCAAAGCGGCGCAACTCTCGAAATCCGGCTTCCGGTTCGACATGGGGCCGACGATCCTGACGATCCCGAACGTGCTGCGAAAGATCTTCGCGGAGGCCGGACGGAACCTCGACGATTACCTGCAACTCATCCGGCTCGACCCGCAATGGCGTTGCTTCTTCAGCGATGACACCGTGCTCGATCTCGTCGAAAATGTCGACAGCATGGCCGCCTCGCTGGATCGCTTCGCGCCCGGTAATTCGAATGGCTACCGCGAGTTTCTGAAACTTTCGGACCGGCTGCACACGGTGTCCGAGAAGTATTTCTTCTGGAAGTCGATCGGTGGCATCGGCGACATGATCGACTTCAAAGCGGGCTTCTCAGCGAAGATTCTCGGCGACGTCATGAGTATGCGAATGGGTCGCTCGGTATCGGGCACGGTGCGCAAATACGTCGCCGACCCGCGGGTTGCGCAGATGATCGACCACTTCACGCAGTACGTCGGTTCGTGCCCCGAGTCGTCGCCGGCCGTACTGTGCAGCATCGCGCATATGCAAACCGAAGAAGGCATTTGGTACCCCGTCGGCGGCACGCGGGCCGTACCGGAGGCACTCGTTAAACTCGGCCGCGAACTCGGCGTCGAGTATCGCACCGAAACCGGCATTCGCAAAATCGCAGTCGCTGACGATGGCTTGTCAGTAACTGGCGTCGAGACCGAAACTAGCGAGCGATTCGATTGTGCTGCGATCGTCTCCAATGCCGATTCCGTGCGGACGCACCGCGAACTCATCAACGGGGCCGCACCGAAAGCGGTCGCCAAGTTTAACCGCCGCCGCACGTACGAACCCGCCTGCTCGGGCGTTGTGCTGTACCTCGGCCTCAAGAAAAAGTACGAGCATTTGCAACACCACAACTTCGTGTTCTCCCGCGATCCCGAAGAGGAATTCGAGTTCATCTACCGCAAAGGCGAACCCGCACCAGACCCCTCGTGCTACATCGCCGCGACCGCAACGACGGAACCGGCGACGGCACCGCCCGGTGGCGAGGCGCTTTATATTTTGGTTCACACGCCGTTCCTGCGGCCGCATCACGACTGGTCGAAAATGCTGCCGGAGTATCGTCGCGTCATTTTGAATAAGCTCAAAACGACGGGCAAGATGCCCGACATCGAAGACCGCATCGCGTTCGAGGCGACGCTGACGCCGCAGGATATTCACGACCGGTACCGCGTGCTCAACGGCGCGATTTACGGCCTCGCCAGCCACGGAAAATGGCTCGGGGCGTTCAAGCCCGCGAACCGTTCGCCCGATCTCAAGGGCTTGTACCTCGCAGGTGGGGCGGCTCACCCCGGCCCCGGAATGCCAATGGTGCTGATGTCCGGTTGGATCGCCGCCGACACGCTTGACAAAGATGGCACCGTGGCGAATTCGCCGACCGATACGCTCGTCGGCGCGGCGCGATGAACGACGAGGCATTCGCGTTTCCACGCCGCTGGATCTGGCTGTTCAACGGCTTCCGACGCTACGTCCTACGCTACTTGCGGAAGCACTTTCACGGGGTCTACCTCGCGAAAACTTCCGCCGCCATTCCGACCGATACCGCCCCTCTACTCATCGTCACGAACCATCCGTCGTGGTGGGATCCGATGATCAGCACTGCGATCAGTATGCAATTCAAAGACCGCGTACACTACGGTGCCATCGACGCGAAAATGTTGAAGCAGTACCCGATTTTTTCCCGCCTCGGCTTCTTCGGCGTCGATGTCGATACCTATCGCGGTGCGGCCGACTTTCTGCGGATGGGCACCGCACTCCTCGGCGTGCCGAAGAACATCGTCTGGGTGACCGCGCAAGGGCGATTCACCGACGTACGAACGCGGCCACTCGGGTTGCGTTCCGGCGTCGGCCACCTGGCGGCGCGATCCCCGCAAGCCATCGTCTTGCCGATCGCCATCGAGTACGCCTTCTGGAACGAACGCACCCCGGAAGCGCTCGTTCGCATCGGCGAACCGATTCGCGTGGCGGACTTTCCGAACGAGAGCGGCAAGCAGTGGACGACGCGAATTGAAGCCGCACTGACCGTTACTTTGGACGCACTCAACGGCGATGCGATGAGCCGCGACCCGGAGCGATTTTCGTCGTTGCTCGTGGGTCGTGCGGGTGTCGGCGGGATGTACGATTTCTTCCGTCGCGTCCGTGCGTTTGTTACGCGCCAGCCATTTCAGCCCGCGCACGGAGGCGACGCGAAATGACGATTTTCGCGATCATCGTACTCGTTTGCACCTTGATTCCTAGCCTATTGTACTTGCGTAACCGTTTTCTGTTTCGCGCGCCGCTCACATTCGATGCGGATTATAAAGCACCTGCCGTGTCGATATTAATCCCCGCGCGAAACGAAGAAGCCTCGATTCTAGCCGCGCTCGAACACGTCATCGCGAGCCGTGGCGTCGATTGGGAATGCATCGTGCTCGACGATCATTCCGAAGATCGCACGGCGGAGATCGTTCGCGATGTTCAATTGAAACACCCGCAAGTGTTGCTTGAAACGGCACCCGAATTGCCGCACGGTTGGTCCGGCAAACAACATGCCTGCTACGTGCTTTCGCAACACGCCCGGCACCCGTTGCTCGTGTTTCTCGACGCGGACGTGCGGCTATCACCCGATGCGATTCAACGGATGGTTCGCTTTCAGGAACAGTCAGCGGCTGCGCTCGTTAGCGGATTTCCGAAGCAGGAAACCGAGACGTTTCTCGAATGCTTGCTGATACCGATGATGCACTTTTTGCTACTCGGTTACCTGCCGATGGACTGGATGCGGCGGTGGCGTTTTTCGTGTTTCAGCGCCGGTTGCGGGCAGTGGTTCCTCACGACGCGCGAAGCCTATGATGTTGTCGGCGGGCACGCGAACCCGCTCGTTCGTGCGTCGTTCCACGACGGGATGAAACTGCCGCGCGCGTACCGCGCGAAAGGCTTTCAGACTGATGTCTGCGATGCGACGGAACTCGCGAGTTGCCGCATGTATCGCAGTGCCAGCCAAGTCTGGAACGGCCTCTCGAAGAACGCCATCGAAGGCCTCGGCGCGCCGCGACTACTCTGGTTCATGACGCTGCTTTTGCTCTGCGGGCAGGTCGCGCCGTTCGTCTTACTCTCGCAAATTCAGACGCTCGTAGCGTGGGATACGGGCATGATCTTGCTGGCGTGCGTGTGCGTTTACTTGCCGAGATTCGATGCGACCATCCGCTTTCGGCAGTCGTGGCTCGGTACGGTTCTCCACCCCGTTGGCGTCGTAATATTGCTCAGTATCCAGTGGAATGCCGCGATTCGGGCCATCATCGGCAAACCGGTCGGCTGGAAGGGCCGACCGCTTCCCGCTTGAAATACCACCATTGAAAGGCGAACGATGTCAGTCGATCATCCTGCATACGCTATCGTCGGCGCGACCGGCGGCATTGGCTCCGAGTTGTGTCGCATACTTGCCCAACGTGGTGCGAAGCTGTTCCTCGGTGGCCGCGACGAGGCCAAACTCGAAACGCTCGTGAACGAGCTTCGCGGGATCAACCATTGCGATGCACGGGGTTATCCGCTCGATGCCACGAAGTCGGTCGAGGTCGATTTGTTCATCGCGAAAGCGGTCGAATCATTTGGCACCATCAACGGCGCGACGTGCCTCGTCGGCTCGATCATTCTAAAACCGGCGCACCTCACGAACGATTTTGAATTCGACGACACGATTGCACTGAACTTGAACACCGCGTTCTACGTGTTGCGGGCATCCGTAAAAGCGATGATGACGACGGGGGGTTCGATCGTGCTCGCCTCGACCGTGGCGACGAAAACCGGGTTGCCGAACCACGAAGCGATTGCGGCCGCGAAGGGAGCGATCAACGGGCTGGTGATCTCCGCGGCGGCTTCGTACGCCGCTCGCGGTATCCGGGTCAACGCGGTCGCACCGGGTTTGGTCCGCACGCCGTTGTCGCACAAAATCACATCGAACGAGCTAGCTTTGAAGGCTTCGACGGGGATGCACCCACTCGGGCGGATCGGCGAACCTCGCGATGTTGCATCGCTCATCGCGTATCTTTTGGACCCGAACAACAACTGGATGACGGGGCAAATTCTCAGCACCGACGGCGGCATGTCGGCGGTGCGTGGGAAGTAAAATCGCGGCGATGTTGGATCGCAGAAAGTGAGTCCAGCACTTACCCACCCACCCCTCCCTGGACTCAATCCCCAATTCCGGAATCAACCTAACACACCAACGACTTACGTCCGATTTCGGCGGTGGCGATCTACGCCGAAACCACTTTTCGGTGGTCCTTTTCGGCAACGCGGACCGGAATTGGAACCATGCCGAAATCACACACTCGCACGGCGGCTTCGC
>JAYSKW010000082.1:0-2524 GCA_043726085.1 Limnoglobus sp. | reverse complement strand
GCCGAGCAACCCACCCGCGATGAGATACTTCCCGGCGAGGCCGCAACCGATGACGCCGAGGATACAGGCGGCGAAGAAGCCGAGGCCCGCGATGGTTTTGAGGCCGCCCTTCGATGCCGCGTTGAACTTGCCAATCGCCGATTCGAGGATCGCTGCGTGTTCGTCTTTCGGGGTGAACGGCCCGCTGTTGCTGACGCCGAGGAAGCCCTCGAACGCAGAAATCACTTCGTCCATCGTTTGATAGCGATGCTCCGGCTTCTTCGCGAGCATCTTCTGCAAGATGCCCGAGAGCGCCTTCGGCACTCGTTTCACGATCGCTTCGGGCGGGATTAATGCCTCGGTTTGGTGCTTGGAAATGACTTCGAGTGCCGTCTTCCCCTGGAACGGCGTCTTGCCGGTGACCATCACGTAGAGTGTGCAGCCGAGCGAATAAATATCCGCACGCTGATCGACACTCGCGGAATCGACCGCCTGTTCCGGGGCCATGTACGAAGGCGTACCCATCACCGCACCCGCCCGCGTCAGGCGTTGCGTTTGGCCGTCTTCGTCGTCGTCGTTCAAATCGGAATCATCATCCGCGGACTTCGCCGATGCGGAAACGGGCACGTCGGGCGTCGGCAATTTCACGAGGCCCAGGTCGGCCACTTTGACGATGCCTTCGGTGTTCAGCATCAGGTTGTCGGGCTTGATGTCGCGGTGGACCATCCCCTGGAGGTGCCCGTAGCGCAGCCCGCGTGCCGCTTGCAGCACATACCCGATGGCGACCTCCGCATCTAGCTTTCCTTGATCCTTCACCAACTCCATCAACGACTGTCCCGGCACGAATTCCATGCTGAAAAAGTGCGTGCCACGGTCTTCGCCGATGTCGTAAATCTGGATCACGTTGTGGTGGACGAGTTGCGCCGCCGCGTACGCTTCGCGGGTGAACCGTGCGACGAAACCGGGATCTTTCGCCAGCCGCGCGTGCATGATTTTCAGCGCGACTTTGCGATCGAGCGACACTTGTCGCCCGAGTAAGACCGCACCCATGCCACCCTTGCCGAGCACCTTGATGACTTCATAACCGCCGAGCGTTTCGGGAATCTCGTCTGCTTTTTCAGCCTTTGCGGCCTTCTTCGGCGTGCGTGCCGGTTCGGCGCTTTCCTGAAAGACATCGGTTGCGTTCGGATCGTGCGCGATTGACGGCGCGAATTCATTCGTCCGTTCGACGTTCTTTTCGACTTCGGTAAACGCACCGGTCACGTTCGGGTCGCCGTCGCCACCGGAGGCGTTCGGGTGCGATTCCGAAAACACGCCCGTGGCATCCGGATGGCGTTCGACTTCGGTGAAAGCGCCGGTCGCGTTCGGGTCGGCGGTGGCTAGCGCTTTCACGGGTTCGGGTATCAACTTTGCGAGGATCGTACCGTCGGGATCTTCGGGCACGACCATCAGAAAGACCGTCGCGCACTTCGGGCACTTCGGCTTAAACTGCCCCGGCTTCAAACCTTTCGGGTTCAAAGGACTCCGGCACTTCGGGCACGGGATACTCATGTCGTTCATCCTCGGTGGCAGCCGACGAAGCGACTCGGGCGTTCCCAAGAAGGGTAATTATGATGGCGGGGAACTGACGCACGAGGCTACCGGTCGCGATTGTACCCAAGGCGAGAAGTGAAGCGAACGAAAATTGTGAGAGGAATTAAATCAGCGAAAGTTTCTGCCCGACTTTCCAGTCGCGTTCGATGGGGCGATCGCGCATCACTTCGTTGTAAAGTGTGTCTCGCTCGACCGGCGTGCGGCCCGCTTCTTCGATTAGCCGACGCAGTTCCGTCACCGTTAGTTCTTGTGGCGATTCACTCCCGGCGGCGTGGTAAATCGTTTCGTGAACGACGGTGCCATCGATGTCGTCGGCCCCGAAGCTTTGTGCGGTCTGAGCGATCGAGATCGTCAGCATCTGCCAGTAGGCTTTGATGTGCGGAAAGTTGTCGAGCATCAGTCGACCGAGCGCGATCATGCGTAAGTCCATCGTGCCCGATGGCTTAGGCAGATTCGCCCCGAGCGTGTTGTTTTCCGGGTGAAACGCGAGTGGGATGAACGTCTGGAAGCCACCGGTGATGTCTTGCAGGTCGCGTAACTTCAGCATGTGGTCCATGCGGTGTTCGGGCTTCTCGATGTGGCCGTAAAGCATCGTCGCGTTCGACTTGCCGCCGAGTTCGTGCCATTCGCGGTGGACGCGCAGCCACTGTTCGCCATCGGCTTTGTAATCGCACAAGATCGAGCGTATCTCGGGGTGGAAAATCTCCGCACCCCCGCCGGGCAACGATCCCAAGCCGACCGATTTCATGTCGGCGAGCAGTTCCTTCGTGGGGCGTTTCGTCAGTCGCTCGAACCAGTCCCATTCGACCGCCGTCCACGCTTTCAGGTGCAGTTCCGGGTAAGTGCCGTGGATGGTTTTGATGATGTTGCGATACCATTCGTACGGCAACTGGTGGTGCAGCCCGCCGACGATGTGCATCTCGGTCGCCCCTTGTTCGTGGGCATCGCGGGC
>JAYSKW010000081.1:0-1686 GCA_043726085.1 Limnoglobus sp. | reverse complement strand
GAACGGCACCGTACGGCTCGCTCGCGGGTTCGCTTCGAGAATATAAATCATCGGTGTCGCGTCGGTGCCTAGCCCCGTGACCGCGAACTGGATGTTCATCAATCCCTTCACCTTCAGTGCGCTGGCCAGTTTCACGGCTTGCACTTTGATCTCGTCGATCACGGCTTGCGGTAGGCTGTGCGGTGGCAAAACGCACGCGGAATCGCCGGAGTGAATCCCCGCTTCCTCGATGTGTTGCATCACGCCGCCGATGATCGTCCGCGTGCCATCGCTGAGGCAATCGACGTCGATCTCGGTTGCGTTTTCGAGGAACTTGTCGATGAGTACCGGCTTGCCCGACGACACATCGATCGCGTTCTTCATGTACCGTTCGAGCGATTCATCGGTGTAAACGATCTCCATCGCGCGGCCACCGAGCACGAAACTCGGCCGCACGATCACGGGGTAGCCGATCTTACGGCTGCTCGTAAGGGCTTGTTGCAAATCGACGGCGGTGCCGTTCGCCGGTTGTCGCAGTCCGATATCTTCGACGAGTTTCGCGAACCGCTTGCGATCCTCGGCCATGTCGATGCTATCGACGCTCGTGCCGATGATCGGCACGCCGTTGGCTTCGAGCGACTTCGCGAGGTTCAACGGCGTCTGCCCGCCGAACTGCACGATCACGCCGACGGGCTGCATTCGGTCGTTGATATTCAGCACGTCTTCGACGGTCAGCGGCTCGAAAAACAGATGGTCCGACGTGTCGTAATCGGTGCTCACCGTTTCCGGGTTCGAGTTCACCATGATGACTTCGTAGCCCGCTTTTCGCAGTGCGAACGCGGCTTGCACGCAACAGTAATCGAACTCGATCCCCTGGCCGATGCGGTTCGGGCCGCCGCCGAGAATCATGATCCGCGGCTTGCCCGTTGGCGGTAAAATTTCGTCTTCGAGCAACACGCTCCCATCGGCGGCTCGCGCGGGCGTTTCGTACGTGCTGTAATAGTACGGCGTGTAGGCTTCAAACTCGGCCGCACAGGTATCGACCGACTTGTACGACGCGATCACGCCCATTCCCTTGCGGATGCGGCGAATCTCGGCATCCGAACCGCCCCAGAGGTTCGATAGCTGACGATCCGTGAAGCCCCACTGCTTCGCTTTCAGCATCATCGGTTGCGTCACACGCTCGAGCGGCCCCGCCGCGCGGAGTTCATCCTCGAACGCAACGAGATCGAAAATGTTCTGCAAGAACCAGCGGTCGATCTTCGTTCGCGCATAGACATCTTCGATCGACATCCCTGCCTTGAATGCATAGCGAACGTACCAGATTCGGTCTGCGTTCGGCGTCGTCAGCTTCGACGAAATCTCTTCGATCGTCGGCTCGTTTTCGCTGCCCCAGAGGTCGGCACGATCGCAGCCCAAACCGAACCGGCCGACTTCGAGGCCACGTAACGCCTTCTGAAGTGATTCCTTGAACGTACGGCCAATCGCCATCGTCTCGCCGACCGATTTCATCTGCGTCGTCAGCGTTGCATCGGCATCGGGGAACTTCTCGAACGTGAACCGCGGAATCTTCGTCACCACGTAATCGATGGTCGGCTCGAAGCAGGCCGGTGTCTCGCGGGTGATGTCGTTTTGCAGTTCGTCGAGCGTGTAACCGACCGCGAGCTTGGCCGCAATTTTCGCGATCGGGAACCCCGTCGCTTTCGA
>JAYSKW010000080.1:0-4103 GCA_043726085.1 Limnoglobus sp. | reverse complement strand
GAGCACGACTTGCACGCCGGCGCGGTTGTACTCGGCGGCTTTCTCGGTCATGTCGGGAATCGAATCCGATGGCGAACGCACTTCGACGACGAGTTCCAGCGGCGGAATTAAGTGCCCCACGGGCATCGGCTGGTCGGCAGGTAATGTCGCGAAACTGATGTAGCAAACGTCGGCCCCACGGAAGCCAACCGGGTCCGTCCGCGTGCGAATGAATGTGTCGTTGCTCATCACGCGACCGAGATTGTGCTGCTCGATAAATGCGCCGAGTGTCAGGATCGCCTTCACGCACACTCGACCGTGTTCGGCTCCGGGCATCGTCTGTCTACGGAGTTGTCCATCGACGAGTTCGACCCCCGAGTCGTCCGCGTACAACCGCAGAAACTCGTCGGCCGTCATCGTCGGTAATGCGAGTGTCGCGGTGGTCATATGCGAATCCGTCTCGAGTGGGTTTGCACCTTGCCGTCATAATACGGGCAATCCGGTTACGAGAACAATCGCAATGCGATAACAAGCATCGTCCGAAACGAGCGACGTATCAATCCAACCCTGCGGTTTCGCCACCGTTCGGCGTTACAGCGGACCAGAAGATGTTCTCGGCCACACCGGGTGAAATCACTTTCACGCTACCATCGAACATCGCAACCGGTAAGCCCTGCGAAAACGGCGTCTGTAACAATCGGCTATCGGCAGTCTCCGTTGTCGGGCGAACTTGGAACGTCATACCGCGAACCGAACATAGCGTTTGTTTAGTGGCCGCATCGAATTCCGGAACGACATCGCGCCAAGGTTTGTCGGCGAATGTAGCCCGACGTTCACTACTATTCACGTTTTTTGGAGGGACGACCGCGCCGTACTGCATGTACTGTGCGTTCGGTTTCGAACACAAGAAATATCGCTCTGAAAATGCGATCGTATTCGTCGTACCATCCGGAATCGAGAATGGAAAACTGATGACGCCATCGAATGCGAGAAAGTTACATGCATAACTGCAATCTTGACGACCGATGCCTGTTGCGCCCAAATCCGAACTGCGATGTAACCAAACAGGATCGTTGTTTAATGTTGGATCGCCAGGAGAACGGTACATGGGAACTCGAGGTTCGTACAGATCCAGTACTTGTTCCATCGTGGGATTGGGATCTGCGGGAATATGAAAAACATGTGGTCCGACCGTCCACGGTAGTAAGACATGGAAAAGTGGTTGCTCGGTATATAATCCTTTGGTCGGCATGTTGATATTCGCCAAGCCACCAATTTTGCCATCTTTCTGATCGGACAGTTGATGCGTCGCCAAGATAATCTGCCGAAGATTGTTCTTGCTCGCCGTGAGAACGGCCGAGGATCGCACCCTCTGAACAGCCGATAACACTAGTCCGATCAGTATCGCGAGGATCGCGATGACGACGAGGATCTCGATGAGAGAGTAGCCTTTGCGTTGTATATTTGTCATCGATCGCCCTGCTCACTGTGCGAGTAATGTTTGTGAAACACCGCCGACCGCGGATTCAGTACTGCGATCGGCGACATAGACATTAATACGACGTTGTAAACGTCCTTTGTTCAGAGTCAGTAGACGTTTTTACTCCTGCCATTGTATACACATCGACATGCACATCGATTGTCCAGTTGTCAGTTCCGTTAGTTGGTGGTGCTGGAATGGTGATGTTTTCCGAGTTGTAGTTGTAGATCAAAGGAGCATTCACGTTTGGTGAAAAACTGTTGATTTCGTGTGGGACCACCCACGCTGGCTGGTTACCATTGTTCGTCAACCTTGTAAACACGATTTTGATTTTATAACTGTATGATCCAGCCGGTGCGGTCAACGTGCCCGTCGATTTGCCATAGAAAACATACATGCCAAAAGGCCCGGTCTTTCCCCAAGCTGCAGGATTCTGCGTAATCGCGGTTTGGGCGAAACTGGTGCCAGAACTGAATCCGACGATGAAGAGTGAGAGAAGCGACCAGAACAACAGTTAGCTACCGGCGAGGTCCGGCGAGGTCCGGCGAGGTCTACGTACATACGAACGACTCCCGAGGGAAGATTGGGTTGCGGGCAAAGAATTTCGTCCGCGTAGGGATAGTAACCGGTCGCGTTTCGTAATGCAAAACAAATATCGACGGAATTTTGGAATTATTTAAAAGCGTCTTCGACGTACGCTTGATTTTCTGCTCCAGTACCGGGAATCGTCTGTCTCCGGAGTTGTCCATCGACGAGTTCGACCCCCGAGTCGTCCGCGTACAACCGCAGAAACTCGTCGGCCGTCATCGTCGGTAGTGCGAGCGTCGCGGTGGTCATTTTCGTCTCGAGTGGGTTTTACAACTCACCGTTATGATACCGTCCAGCCGCGCTTAGGCGAGCGGGTGGGCGTCAGCCCCTGATCCCACCTGAGTCGCGGACAACGTCGATTGGAATGTGGCGATCTCAGCCCGTTTGCACGGCACATGACACTGGCAGGATCAGTGGACTGACGCCACACCGCTCGCCAAGAATCGGGTTAGTTATCTTTGATGTTGAAGTCGCGATGGCTGTCATCGCTCATCACCCACACGATTTCCCAAAGTCAAAAAATCGCAGACGATCTGACGTAAGTCGGAATTCGCGACGCGCACGGAGTGACATGAAAGTGTCGCGAAATGACATAGAAGTGCGCCTAAATGACATAGAAATGTCGCATCCGGTCGATTTTCGGTCGCATTCGGTCGCGAAATGACCAATAATTGCGGCTGATGCGTAATCGAGAGACTCGACATAACCCACGATACGAGTGAAAGATACGGCAAACCGGCCCCGTTGGCATCGGCGATTCGCGATCAAAAACTGGCGTTTTGAGACGAAAAAACACCCGAAAACCGGTTTTGAAGCCTCCGCAATTGTGACTTACGCCGATTTTGCCGCCTCGTAAGAATCGGCTTCCGCGAACTGCATTGGACGCTCGCGCCGGTTCGACTAAAACCTCTGCGAGCGGACCGCATCGGTTTGCCATCGGGAAAGGTGCGAAAATGTCGATTCTGCTCGTCACGGGTGGCTGTGGCTTCATCGGCTCGAACTTCATCCGGCATTTACTGGCCACCGACCCGGCCACGTCGATACTCAACTTCGATGCCCTCACTTACGCGGGAAATCTCGCGAATTTAGCCGATATTGCGAAGCATCCGCGTTACCGGTTCGTGAAGGGCGACATCACGGATCGCGACAGCGTGCGGGTCGCGATGGCACTTGGCGTCACGGACATTATCCACTTCGCCGCCGAGAGCCACGTCGACCGGAGCATCCAGGATTCCGGGCCGTTCGTGCGTACGAATGTGAACGGCACGCAAAATCTGCTCGATGCCGCACGCGAATTTTCCGTGAAGAAATACGTGCAAGTTTCGACTGATGAAGTGTATGGCAGTCTCGGTGCGACGGGGTTGTTCACCGAGGAAACGCCCCTGCACGCGAACAGCCCGTACTCGGCGAGCAAAGCGGGTGCGGACTTGCTGGTGCAGGCGTACCACCACACGTTCGGGCTGCCGACGGTCATCACGCGCTGTTCGAATAATTACGGCCCGTTTCAGTTCCCCGAGAAGTTGATCCCGCTGTTCGTGACGAACCTCATGCGGAACGAAACGGTGCCCGTTTACGGAGATGGCCAGCAGATTCGCGACTGGATTCACGTTCGCGATCACTGCACCGGCGTCGAAGCGGCGTGGCGGAAGGGCACGGCGGGCGAAGTCTACAACTTAGGCGGAAAGTGCGAGAAAACCAACCTGGACCTCACGCACCTCATCATCGATTTACTCGGGAAGCCGCGAACGCTGATTCGCTACGTGGCAGACCGTTTGGGCCACGACCGGCGCTACGCGATCGATTGCGCCAAGGCCGAACGCGAACTCGGCTGGCAGCCGAAAGTGTCGTTCGAGACGGGCCTCAACGAGACGATTGCCTGGTATAAATCGAATTCGGCGTGGATCGACGGTATCCGGAACAAGGAATACATGACGTATTTCGAGAAACAGTACGGTTCTTTGAAGTAGACTGCGGGCGTGTAACCACAAACTCCGGAGACATTCATGAGCATTCGCGGCGTGATCTTGGCGGGCGGCAAAGGCACCCGCATGGGCGA
>JAYSKW010000079.1:0-4270 GCA_043726085.1 Limnoglobus sp. | reverse complement strand
TGCCCGCCACGGCTTCGGCGATCAGTACAAAGCGAGCGAAATTTTGTTCCCCGGCGCGGGCACGGTGAAACTGACGTACACCCCGGCCGACGGTGGGCCGGTCGTCGAACGCGAGGTGTACAAAGCCCCCGGTAGCGGCGTCACGATGGCGATGTACAACCTCGACGAATCGATCGTCGGCTTTGCGCGGGCCTGCTTCAACTACGGCATGGACCGCGAATATTGCGTCTATCTTTCGACCAAGAATACGATCCTGAAAGTCTACGATGGACGGTTCAAGAACCTGTTCCAGGAAATCTTCGATAAGGAGTTTAAGGCAGCGTACGAAGCCAAGAAACTCACGTACGAACACCGCCTGATCGACGATATGGTGGCCAGCAACATGAAGTGGAGCGGCGGCTACTTGTGGGCGTGCAAGAACTACGATGGCGACGTACAATCGGACACTGTGGCACAAGGTTACGGCTCGCTCGGCTTGATGACATCGGTGCTGATGAGTCCCGATGGCAGCACGATCGAATCCGAGGCCGCACACGGCACCGTTACGCGCCATTACCGGATGCACCAGCAAGGCAAGCCAACCAGTACGAACCCGATCGCCTCGATTTACGCCTGGACGCGCGGCCTCATTTACCGCGGCAAAATGGACCACACCCCCGACGTGGTAAAGTTCGCGGAGACGGTGGAAAAGGTCTGCGTCGACCTCGTCGAATCGGGCATGATGACGAAAGACCTCGCCCTCCTGATCGGCGAAACGACGCCCTACCTGACGACCGAACAGTACCTCGAAGCCGTAAACCAGGAACTCCAAAAACGCATGGGGTAAACGCCAGGAACGCCCCGCAACAACCGTCGCGGGGCGGTATGATAGTATTTTGAACGGTCATTCGAGGTGGGCCAACATGATCACGCGAGCAAAATTCCAGAACTTCAAAGCGCTCAAAGACGCAGAGATCACATTCGACGAACGGCTGACAGTCATCGTCGGCCCCAACGGCAGCGGCAAATCGAGTATCTTGAAGGGCATACACTGGATGAGCCAAATTGGCGGTATGAAGACATACGCCGCTGGAGTAACGAGTATACTCGATGCGCTCAACACCACATATAACGGCACGAACGAAAATCAAGTCGTAGAAGTATGGGACAGCAAGAAAATAAGACTTCACTTTAGTTCACACCCAACAAAGATGCTGACCAAGTATGAAGTAAGTGGGCCACAACAGAATTGGGATTGCAAAGTCATTACTGTAAAGGGGGAAATAGTGAGTTACCAAAATCCTCAAGGTAGTTTCGACTTCCACCCAGCCGAGTTAATCCAGCTCAATGCCAGTCGACTTGCGGCACCGTCCAGCACGAATTCGACACACCCGCCACTACTGGCAGATGGATCGGGCTTGGCTTCACTCATGGCCTATTTCAAATTGTCGGATGAACAGCGATACGATCAAATCGTACGGTTGTTTAAGACTGTCATCCCCAACATTACTGCTGTTCGTTTAAATCGCGTCAATGTTGGACATGAATCATTTGGCGAAGGCCTCATATTCGATTTGCCTACACGCAAGGGTGTCACGGCGGCGGCGTTGAGCGATGGTACGCTTTACGCGCTCGGCTTGATCGTCAAGATACTCGATCCGCAGCGACCGAAACTGTTACTCATCGACGATATCGATCATGGATTCCACCCGAAGGCGCAACTGGCGCTCGTCGATATCTTGCATAAGTTGCTCGAAGAAATTCCCGATCTACAGATCATTGCGACATCGCACTCGCCATACATCTTGAGCGGTTTGAAGTGGGACGAAATCCGGGTGACGAGCCTGAAAGAAGACGGTACAGCCACGATCGCGCCGTTGAAATCGCATCCGAATTTCGAGACGTGGAAGGAGGCGATGTCACCGGGCGAGTTCTGGAGCCACGCTGGGGAAGAATGGATCAATCAGTTGCCGGAGAAAGTCAGCCCATGAGTCATCCGATACTGGTTGTTTGCGAATCGCCGTACGACTTTGATGTCTGCTCACGCTTCATTGATCGCACAATCGAGGCGCACCAAGTGGAATGGGCGGAGGGGAATCTTGATGCCGCGCGAGTTTACATTGGCATTGATACTGCGTCCGATGTCCCGTTCGTTCGATGGGGACAAATCGGAAAAATGACAGACAAATTGACGGAACGCGACAAGTATCGAAAAGAGATGATTCTAACCAAGCCTTTCGGGGCTGGCTTGCCAAAGCATCCGTACTGCATTTATTTTGAACGATTCGTCAACGCGGTATTCTTTGCTGACGACTCGCAAAAACCCGACGCGATCGTACTGCTTCTCGACGCCGACAACGACGAGAAACGCCGCGATGGCTTACTGAGTCTGAATGATCATTATCAAAAATTTGGCACTCCCATCGTCATTGGCGTACCTGACCCCGAAACGGAATGCTGGGAACTAGCGGGCTTTGAACACAGATTGACCGATGAAGAAGCCAAACGAATTGAGGATGTGGGAAAGGATCTCGATGGCGTTCATCCCATTCGGCAATCTCATCGATTACGCGCAGCGAAAGCATCTGACGTTCGACATCCGAAAAACGTGTTGTCCCGTTTAACTTGCGATGTCGCATCGCGACGAAAGCAGTGTCACGACGCGCCGTTCGATCTTTTGAAGAGGAACGGTCGCGATAACGGGCTGAGCGATTTTCTCGATCGACTCAGCAACCGCACGATACCTGGGATCTTCGGCGGGAAACGAGAGTAGTCGTCGCATCACTTCGCGCTTGCCGGTTTTGAAGGTTTGGATTTCAGGCCGACGCTGTTGATGCTGATCACGCGATATTCGTGCGTCTCGCCTGGCTTCGCGGCTTTGTCGTTGTAGGTCATTTCGGCGAGCGGTTTCTCGGGCGTGTCGTGGTACGACATCGTCTGGAACAATGCGCGACCGAAGCGACCGATTGGCTTCTCGGGGAACGGCGACAGGTCTTTGCCGTCGCGCTGAATCACGAACGAGCGGATGCCACTTTCCAAATCGGCCTCGGCGTCCCAAGTCAACTGAACGACGCCGTCTTTCGCGGTGACCGTCACGCCGGTCGGTGCGGGAGGTGCCGTGGTATCTTCGGTCGAACCGGTTTTCACATACTCCACCCACTGCTTCGCGAACCGTTCGTTCGGTAGCCACATCGCCTCGTCGGGCTTGCCGGTGAAGTCCGTTGCTGACATGGCATTGTCAGTCTCGGGCAACGCACGCCAGCCGCTCTTGGGGTCGATCCGTTTCAAGTTTTGCGAACCGTCATCGGGTAGCCGTGCGTTCAGGCAGGCATCGAAGAACGGGATCGCGAGGTAGCGCGAGTCGCCGCATTCGTGTGCGGTGCGCGGGTCCGGCGCGAAGCCGACCGGTGCGCCTTTCGCCCGGTACGCAGCGAACATCGCCATCGAACCAGTCCAGGCTCCGGCGAAGCGTTTGTCGTCCTTTTCCTTCGCGCCGGGGTTCAGCATCATCGGCACACTGTAAGCGGCTTCGGAGATCGTCGGCTTCGCGATTTCGCCTTTCTCCCAAGTCGAATACGCCGTGCCGGAGCGGAACCAGATGCCGACGATCCGCTCGGGGTCCGACGTTTGCATGAGGCTCGCCCAGAAGCCGCCGCCCGAGTGACCCCATAGGCACCACGGCACCGTTTTCAGTTCCGGATGCTTCGCTTTCGCGGCCAAATCACTGAGGCCGTTCAGGAAGGTTTGTCGCGAACCGTTGCGCGGGTCGCACCAGAGCCGACAGTTTTGTTTGTCGTCCTGGTGGTACGATGGGCCGAGGAGCGCGCAGTCCCATTTCTTCGCGAGCGCCTGCCAATGCAGGTCGTACGCTGCCGTCGCGCCGCCCTTACACGCCCCCGTGCCGCAACCATGCTGATGGACGATTACCCCGCGAACGGTCTTCACGCCGTCCGGAATCCAGATCGTATACGAGACGCCGAGCTCGAGTTCGCCGGGCTTCTCCGACGGCGGATACGCCACCTCGTGGTAAGTCCCCGCCGCATTCGCAGCGACACGGCACAGACACAAGAGCGAGAGAGTCAGAAAGAATCGCATGATGCACCTCGTTCGGGAAGGGTGTGACACAGCTACAGTATGCCCGGGAACGGCGAACAAGTGAGTCGTTGCCAGTCGCAAAAAAATTATTTTAGCATCCGCCCATTGACTATCCTTGCGCCGTTGATTAGTATTAGGCCGTTCCCGTTCCCGTTCCCGTTCCCGTTCCCGTTCCCGTTCCCGTTCCCGTTCCCGT
>JAYSKW010000078.1:0-5612 GCA_043726085.1 Limnoglobus sp. | reverse complement strand
CGCCACAGACATCGAACGCGAATCGCCAGCCGAGGTCGGGCGCATCCGCGACGTAGCCGCCAAACCCGCCCGCGATGACGCCGCAATAGATCGCAATCTGATGCAAGCCCACGGCGCGGGACCGCGTGGCATTCGAGTGAAAATCGGCAATGAGCGCGAGCGCCGCCGGGATGTAAAACGCCTCGCTGATTCCCATGAGCGAACGGGCCAACAACAACTCGTCGAAAGTGCGAACCTGCCCCGTGTAATAGGTAATTGCTGACCAGACAAACAGACTGCCGCAGATGGTGTAACGCCGACTGAACCGATCCGCCACGTAGCCGCCGAGCGGGCTGAGAAACGCATACACCCACTTGAACTGCCCGAGCATGAAGCCCCAATTCGCATCGGTGCCGATGCTAGGAATGTCGGCCATCACCGAGAATTTCATCGACGCGAGCATCTGCCGGTCGAGGTAATTCAGCATCGCGACCGGCCACAACAGCAGGACGATTAACCACGCCAGGCGAGAGTGCGAATACGCCATCGATAGATTCACGGGTAATTCATCGAGTCACTTTGGAAACGCGCACACTGACCAATGTTCGATGGCAACATATTATGCGACCGAGAGGTTTTCCGGATCGGTTTACGTCGGTTGATGTGGTTTATGCCAGTACCCCTCGAACGACTGTGCCGTAGACGTCCGTCAGTCGCTCGTTTCGGCCCTGATGGAAGTACGTCAGCTTCTCGTGATCGAGTCCCATCAGGTGGAGTATCGTCGCGTGGAGATCGTGGAGGTGGACGCGATCTTCGACGGCCTCGAAACCGAACTCGTCCGTCGCCCCGTAAGCGGTACCCCCTTTCACCCCGCCCCCCGCGAGCCACATACTGAAGCCGTACGGATTGTGGTTCCGACCCGGTTCGCCTTTCCCTTCGCTGAACGGCATCCGTCCGAATTCTCCACCCCAAACGACGAGTGTGGAATCGAGCATTCCCCGTCGTTCGAGGTCGGCGAGTAATGCCGCAATCGGACGATCGACCTCGGCGGCGTGCTGGCCGTGATTCTTCTCGATACTCGCATGGGCATCCCAGGTTTCTTCGAGGTGGCCGCCGCCGGAGTAGAGTTGCACGAAGCGTACGCCCCGTTCCACGAGTCGCCGTGCGACCAGACAATTCCGACCGAACTCATCGGTGGGAGCTTTGCCGACACCGTACGATTCCAGTACACCTTTTTCTTCCTTCGACAGATCGACCGCTTCCGGTGTGGCAGACTGCATCCGATATGCGAGTTCGTAACTGGCGATCCGGGCGGCGAGTTCCTGTCCACCCGCTCGGGCATCGAGGTGCTCCCGGTTGAGCTTCGCGAGGAGATCGAGTTGTGCCCGTTGAGCTTCGGGCGTGACGTGCGCAGGGCCGCGCAAGTCGAGAATCGGATCGCCGACGGGGCGGAACAGCGTCCCGGAGTACGCAGCCGACATGAAACCGCTCGACCAGTTCGGCTGGCCGCTGATCGGACCGCCGCGTTTATCGAGGATGACGACGTACCCCGGCAGATTCTGATTCTCCGTGCCCAACCCGTAGGTGGCCCAACTGCCGAGCGATGGCCGGCCGATGAACGTTTTCCCGGTGTTCATTGCGACGAGGGCCGATCCGTGGGCGTGACTATCGGTGTGGCAAGAACGAATGACTGCGAGTTTGTCCGCGTGCTTGCGAACCTCCGGGAAGAAATCCGAGATCGGCAGACCACTCTTGCCGCCGGGCTGAAACTTGCGGAATGATGGCGTCAAGAAGCCGACTTTTCGGCCGCCGGAATTGATGAATTTCTTGTCGGCCGGAAGCGACTGCCCGGCGTATTTGTCGAGCGTCGGCTTCGGGTCGAAGGTATCGACCTGGCTCGGACCGCCGTTCATCATCAGGAAAATGCACGACTTCACTTTCGTCGCGAGGTGTGGCTTCTTGACCGCAAGCGGATGGTCCGGAAGCGGCGCGGCGCGGGCGTGCTTCGCGAAGAAGCCATCTTCGGCGAGCAGTGCCGAAAGGGCGAGTCCCGCAAACCCACCGCCCATTTCCCAGACGAACTCGCGACGCGACTGGCCGCAGGGGAACATTCGTTGCGACATCGTTGCTTCCCGTCAGTCGATGGTAATGAATTCGTTCGCGTTCAGTAGCACGTGGCAAAGCGACTCGCGCGCTTTCTCGGCGGACCCCAACCGCAGCGTCTGTTCCGCAAGGTGGGCGATTGCGGCCGACATCTCGGTGGGTCGCGGAGCGCGACTCAGTGCGAATCGCCAAGCGCGATCGACGAACGCTTCGTCCGTTGCGGTGCGATCCGATGCGCGTTTCGCCAACGCGACGCTCTGCCTATGGACGAAGAAATTGTTCATCATCGCGAGCGCTTGGGGTGCTACCGTGGTGACGTCGCGCTGTCCGCAGGGAAGCGTCGTATCCGGGGCGTCGAAGGCGGTCAGCGTCGGTGGAAGCAGTCCGCGTTTGATAAACGTGTAGAGCGTTCGCCGCCGCTGTTGTTCGGGCGGCGACGGTTTCCATTCGGCACCCTTGCGCGACCAACCTTCCAACGCCTCGGGGCTGATCTCGGGGATGAAACTCGGCCCGCCGATTTTCGTCGCATCCAACTGACCGGACGCGAACAGCAGCGAATCGCGGATCGATTCCGCATCGAGCCGCTGTCGTTCGGCCCGCCACCAGAAGCGGTTCCCCGCATCGACCCGCGCGTAGGTCGTCTGCTTCGGGTGGATCGACGACTGTTTGTAAGTGGCCGACGTGACGATCAACCGGTGAATCGATTTCGACTTCGAGCCATTCCGGATGAGTTCCGATGCGAGGAAATCGAGTAGTTCGGGGTGCGTCGGTTTTTCGCCGGTGAAGCCGAAGTTGTCCGGGGAGCGTACCAGTCCGGCCCCGAAGTGGTGCAGCCAGAGACGGTTCACCCAAACGCGAGCGGTGAGCGGGTTCGCAGGATCGGCGATCCAGTTCGCCAAGGCCAGCCGACGGCCCGTCGTTTTCGCGTCGGATTGTTGCTTCGGAATCGCTTTGTCGAGGCTCGGAATTGCGGAGAGGAATCCGAACGGGACTTCTTCGGTCGGTCGGGTCGGGTCGCCCTTTTTCAACAGACGGAGCGGCGGAGCCTGGGGTCCGCGATCCGTCCACCCGAGTACATCGTAACCGAGTAACGCCCGTGTCGGTCCGCCGAGCCAGTCGGCCGGCCCCGGCTCGATCGGTCCCGCCCAAAACGCCGCCGCGGTGCGGTAATAGTCGCGCTGGGTGATGGCATCGAATTTGTGATCGTGGCAACGGGCGCATTTGACCGTCAGTGCTAGGAACGCCGTCGTGGTGACATGGACCATATCTTCGAGGCGTTCGTACTTATACTCGTTCGCGTCGTTCGGTTCGTCGTTCCAGGTACCCAGTCGCAGAAACCCCGTCCCCGTCGCGGTCTCTTCGGTGCGGTTTGGAAGCTCATCGCCCGCGATTTGCTCGCGGATGAATCGGTCGAATGGCTTGTCGTCGTTGAACGCCGCGACGACCCAGTCGCGGTACTTCCAGGCGTGCGGTTTGGTTTGGTCGCGTTCGTAGCCGCAGGTTTCCGCATAGCGGGCGACATCGAGCCAGTGTCGGCCCCAACGCTCGCCGAACGCCTTCGATGCGAGCATCCGATCGACGCACTTTTCGTAGGCGAGCGGATCCGTGTCGCTTTCGTACGCTTCGATGCTTTCGATCGTCGGAGGAAGCCCGAGGAGATCGAACGACAGCCTGCGAAGGAGTGTCCGACGATCCGCAGGAGGTGCGGGTTCCCAACCGTTTTCGACGAGGGATTTCCGAATGAACCGATCGATGGGATGAGCCGGATCTTCGGAACTCTTCGGTCGTACGACCGGCTGAAACGCCCACCAATCGCGCCCGCCGCGTACGTCCGTCGTCGATTCAAAGAGGTCGAGCGTTCGCCCTTCCGGCCAGACCGCACCGGCTGCAATCCAAGCCGTCAACAATTCCATCTCGACTTTCGCAAGCGGTTGTACCTTCCCCTGCTTTTTCGGCGGCATCTCCTGTGCGATGACCCGGTGCAGCAGTGCGCTATCGGCGGCTTTCCCCGGCGTCACAACCTCGCCCGAACTTCCGCCGCGTTTCAGACCGATTGCCGTCGTCAAATTCAGCTTGCCCGCAGGTTCGGCACCGCTGTGACACTCCACGCACCGCCGAACCAAAATCGGAGCAATTTTCTCGTTGAAATTCGGCGACTCGGCAAAGCATTCCGACGAGGCGAATGCGACGGCTGCGACAATCCAAACGAGAGTGGTGCGAACGGCAAACATCTCGACTCCTCGAATCGGGACGGGTACGAAATCGCGAGCGCGAAACTGGGATGCGAGCCGTTCCGTTCGTGCTATCGGATCGTATCCTATTCCCTATCAGAATTGACTGTACCCGAACACCGACCGATTATCGACATGAAACCGTACCATCTTTGCGGCATCGGAAATGCCATCGTCGATGTCTTCCTCGAACTGAGCGATGCGGAATTTGCGCCGCTCGGCTTCGAGCGCGGCACGATGCGTCTCGTCGAGAAGGCCGAACAAGACAGCCTGTTCCGCGCTTTTCACGATGCCAACCGCGACCTGCCGCTCGTCAGCGGTGGCTCGGTGGCGAATAGCGTCATCGCGCTATCGCAACTCGGTGGGAAGGGCGCGTTCATCGGTTGCGTCGGCGACGACCAGTACGGAATGCACTACGCATCCGAGTTCGAGAAACTCGACATCGACATCGGCAACCCGATCCTTCGCGGCGAGGCGACGGGCACTTGTGTCTGCGTGATTACACCCGATGCCGAGCGCACGATGCGCACGCACCTCGGTGTCGCCAGCCACCTGGCGGCCCGGCACATCGATGCCGCACGCATTCAGAACAGCGAGTGGTTGTTCATCGAAGGCTACGTGTTCGCGAACCCCGAAACGGGCCAACTGGCGATCAAGGAAGCGATTGCCGTCGCCAAGGCGGCGGGTACGAAGATCGCGCTGACGTGCTCCGACGCCTTCGTGCCCGCCGTGTTCGGCACCGCCTTCCACGAGGCTCTTCGCCAAAGCGATCTGCTGTTCTGCAACGCCCCGGAAGCGTGTGCCATCGCGGGTGTCGAGAAGTCCGAAGAGGCGTTCGCGAAGCTCAAGGAACTCGTGGCGAACGCGGTCGTCACCGATGGGCCGAACGGCGCGTTCGTGCGGTTCGGTGGCGCGGAATATCACGTGCCCGCGTTTGCGTGCAAGCCGATCGACCTGACCGGTGCGGGCGACATGTTCGCAGGGGCGTTCCTGTACGGGATCACGCAGGGGCTGCGGCCCGATGTCGCGGCCCGCGGCGCGAATCTGCTGGCGATGAAGGTCATCACGCAAGTCGGGGCGCGGATCCACCACAGTACGAAATCGCTTTGGGACGAAGCCGTCCGGGGGGCATAAGCATGGCACGCTCGAAACTGTTTCTGGCGGTCGACGTCGGTTCCGACATTCGCAACTACGCCGTGTTGATGCAGCAAACGCTGGCGAAAACCGGCGCGGCCGTGAAGTGGGTCGAACCGCACAACTTGCACGTCACGCTGAATTTCCTCGGCGATGTCGACGACC
>JAYSKW010000077.1:0-4353 GCA_043726085.1 Limnoglobus sp. | reverse complement strand
GACGGCTATCGGTGTTCGTACTGGAAACGTCGTCGTTATAAGCGACCCGTTGGCCGTTGCTGTTGTACAAGCCGATGACGGTGTCGAGGTTGCTATTCGGCGTCGTGGTGGCAATCGTCGTCGCACCCGCCACTGTGAAGCGGAACCAGTCGACTTCGTTGTTCGTAATCGCCTCCGCCGTCGTGTTGGCGTTGCCCAGGCTGTTGAGCGTGAGCAAACTCGACGCGGGGATCAAAATCGAACTCGGCGGAATGCCGCCGCTCCACGAGGTCGTTGTGGGTGGAACGACGGGTGGGCTATCGGATGGACCGTTGATGAAGAGCGTGTAACTGCCACCCGACGTGCCGACGTAGTTTGTGATGCCGAGATAATACGTGCCGCTCGCTAAGATCGCACCCAAAAGGCTATCGGTGTTCGTGTTGGAAAGGTCGTCGTTATACGCGACCCGTTGGCCATTGCTGTTGTACAACCCGATGACGGTATCGAGGTTGCTACTCGGCGTCGTCGTGGCGATATTCGTCGTGCCCGCATTCAGCGTGAAGCGAAACCAGTCGATTTCGTTGTTCGTAATCGCCGCCGTACCACTGATGTCGCCACTACTATTCAACGTGAGAAGATTCGACGCGGGAATCGCGATTGCACTCGGCGGAATGCTCCCCCACGACGGCGTCACGCGGTCTTCGAGTTGTTCGACGCGAAACTTTGCTGCCGGTCGACGGGGCTGAGAGAGCATCGTTCAGACCTCTGAGTTGAATTTGTTAGAACCATCCAATCAGATTATGCGGGAAGCGGCAACGGCTATGTTTCCTGTGCCGTGCGGAATTGTCGATATTTCACGAAACGTAGCGATTGACGCAAGAAATGTTAGGCAGAGCATTACACCCAACCGCCGGTGACGGGTAGCACCTGCCCCGTGATGTATCCGCTTTCTTCGCTCGCCAGGAAGAGAATGGCGTTCGCGACGTCGTTCGGTTGGCCGAGGCGACCGAGGGGGATTTGCCGGATGTATTCGACGGTGACTTCGGGCTTCACTTCGCCGAGCATGGCGGTTTGAATGACGCCCGGTGCGACGGCGTTGACGGTGATGCCGCGCTTCGCGAGTTCCTTCGCCAGCACCCGCGTAAGGCCGATGACACCGGCCTTGGCGGCCGCGTAGTTCGCCTGCCCGTGGAAGCCGACCAGCCCCGCCACCGAGGCGACATTCACGATCCGTCCGCCATCGGCGAGAACCTCCGCACCGTATTTGCAACCGTGGAACACGCCGCTGAGGTTCGTTTCCACGACGTCGTGCCATTCGTCGAGCGTCATCTTTTTCATCGTGCGATCGCGAATGATCCCCGCATTGTTCACCAAAACATCCAGACTACCGCAGTTGGCCTTCACACGTTTCATCAACGCTTCCATCGCGGCGGCATCGCGGACATCGGCGGCGTGCGCGTGGACGTTCGGCCCGAGCTCTGCTCGCAATGCCTGCGCATCGCGACGGTTCCCGCCATCGGGATCGTCGTAATAATGCAAGATGCACGTCGCCCCGGCCTTCGCGAACTGGCTGAGGATCGCGGCCCCGATGCCACGCGAACTGCCCGTAACGAGGACGACCTTCTGCGTGAAGTTGTAGTGAATCATGGTGAGCGCCCGTTCCGTTTGTGAAATGCGGCATAAAAAACCGATGTTCGACCGCAGGCCGCACGGATTTTAGCCTATGATTCGCCTCGCGCATTACAGTGACATCCACCTGACACAACGCACGCTCGGTTGGACGGTGCGCGATCTCGTTTCTAAAAAAGTGCCCGGTTGGGTGAACGTGAAACTGCTCGGTCGGGGCCAACGCTTCCGCCACGCGCCGCACGTTGCCGAACGGCTGATGAACGATTTCGCATCGCGCCGGTTCGATCACGTCATCTTCTCCGGCGACGCGACGACACTCGCATTTCCGAGAGAATTTCAACTCGCGGCGCAAACGATGCGGGTGGGTATGCCATCGCAGCCGCCGACACTCGCGGTGCCCGGCAATCACGATTATTACACGAGTGCGGCGCTCAAGGCGAAATTATTTGAAACGCACTTTGCCCCTTGGCTGCAAGGCGAACGATCGAGCGACGACACGTATCCTTTCGCGCGGAAGGTCGGCCCGCTTTGGTTGATTGGCGTAAACAGTTGCACCGCGAACGGCTCGTTGTGGGACGCGAGCGGTGCGATCGGCGACGACCAACTCGAACGGCTCGAACGACTCTGCGCCACGCTATCGCCCGGCCTGCGTATCCTCGTCACCCACTACCCGTTACGCAACGCGAATGGCCGCGTCGAACACTCGACGCACCGCCTCCGCGATCACGCCCAAGCGATCGCCTCCGCCACGCGAGCCGGCATTTCGTTGTGGCTGCACGGGCACATTCACCGCGGCTTCGTGTTGTTGCCGACGCCGGAAATTCCGTTTCCGGTCATTTGCGCGGGAAGTTGCACGCAGACCAATCGCTGGATGTACAACGAGTACGAAATCTCCGGCGACACACTGACGATGCTCCGCCGCCGCTTCGATCCGATTTCCAACGCCTTCCAAGACGCCGAACGCGAGACGATACTGTTGCGCAACATTTGCGGTATATTGTGATTGGTATTTCACTATGGAGGCTGCTTATGTCGTCGATCATTATTTCCGATCCGCAGTTGCTCGCACAATTGGCAAGCGTGACTGGCAACATCGAATTGCGAGATGCCGCCGGAACGCTGGTCGGCCAATTTTCGCAACGGAATCCGGGGGCACTACCGCCAGGCGTGAAGTCGCCAATTTCCGATGACGAGTTGATGGAACTCCGTAAGCAACGATCAGGAAAACCGCTTACGGAGATTTTGAAACGGATCGAAGGCAGATATTGAGCGCGCGCCTCGTTCCGATTCGTGTGCTAAATCTCTGGTAATCGCACTCGCCGAGACATTTGCGGCGGCGTCAAAATGTTCTGCTGTCGGAGTATCGATCGATGTTTGCGTTCGCTCGGTTGCTGTTCGCACTCGCTTTATTCGCTATCGCGAATGTCGGTTTCGCTGCACCGCCCAAACCGACGCCCAAAACAACTCCGCCAACGGCGCAGGACGTCGATCGCAACCCGATCGAGCATGTCGGCAGCAAAATTGCCATCGATGTCTACGTTCAATCCATCGGTCGTCGCGACATCGACGTTCGGTTGGAAAATCGCGTCAAACCGACGAATTTGAAGTTTCAAATGTCGCTATCGTTAGCCGATGAATTGTCCGACCGCAAAAAGTCGGCTTCGATGCTGATACGAGTCTTCGGGTCGCTGTACGCTCCAACGGAATCGAAAGGGAAGTACGTCGTCGAGGTCGATGAAATCGGCATTCTCAACGGCAATCGCGAAGTCGTAGCTACGCTAAATTCGGCAACGCTACCCACCAAAATCAAGCCCGCCGCCGTCGAAGCTCCGAACCCGATTCCCGTGCCGTCTCCGACGCGAGCCACCTCCGTGGCGACCGCACCGACGCCGATTCCCACACAGGCTTCCGTCGTCGTTGCGCCCTCGCCCGCACTATCCACCGCAACTGACACACCGGTGGCAGCCGAGTCGTTGCCGATCGTACCAATAGCGGGCGGGTTAGCCATCGCGGTTGGCGGTGCGTTCGCCTTCTGGATGCTTCGCAAACGAAAACCGACGGTACCAGCGGCGGCGAAAATGACCGCGATGCCACAACCACTCGCTCAGCCCATGCCCAATCTGCCGATGCAAATCGACTCGCCGCAGCCCGTGCCCACGCCGTCCGCACCTTCGGTCCGCGACCGGTTGGCCCAGCGATAAATCACTTCATCCCGCGGTCGAACCAATCGAGCATTTCCTTTCGCATCGTCGGCGTCGTTGCGATTCGTCGCTCGACCGAGTACAATCATCCATAAAGGAAATCCCATGCCGCTACGCGACCACTTCCGCTCACCGGTGAACGACATGCACTCGTGGGACGAAGTCCACGGTCAATGGCCCGGTGAGATGGTTCGGGATCTGGTGAAAATCCTGCCGGTCGGGTTTCGCGCGGCTCCGAAGGTTCACCTCGGCTCGCCATTTGAAGTCGATGTCAGCACTTACGATCTGGATTCCCGCTACACCGATTCCGGCGATGGCGGCACCGCAACACTGACGCAAACGCAAACGGCGCTGGCCCCGACGCTCGTCGTCGAAACCGATTTGTCCGAGCCGGACGAGTACGAAGTACGCATTTACGACACCGAACGCGGCCGGACGCTCGTCGCGGCCATCGAAATCGTCAGCCCGTCGAACAAGGATCGCCCCGCCAGCCGCGAGTTGTTCGTCGGCAAAGTGGCGTCGTTGTTGCAGCAAAATGTCTGCG
>JAYSKW010000076.1:0-3431 GCA_043726085.1 Limnoglobus sp. | reverse complement strand
CGAACGCGAGGCGATCTTCGGCGACTTCGAGGCGTTCCTCGGCAAAGGCAACGACCCGAACCGCTTGGAGCTTCTCAAGAAGAACCTCAGCGATCTGGCAGGCACGCAAGGCTATCCGGTAATTTTGGTGAACGGGATGCTCGACCGCGACATGGCGATCGTCCGCGTGCGGGCCGCCAACGAACGCGGCAAACGACGCCTGATGACCGAGACCGAATTCGAGGGGCAGAAAGGCGAGTGGGTTCACGATGGCACGATCAAAAACAAAGGGCAGCTACTGAAGCTGAACGCGACTCGCGCCGTCGAACTCGGCATCGCTCGCTTCGCCGTGGACAACACCGACATGAGCGAAGTGTTCGCACTTTACGGCATCGACTCGAACAAAGTCCGCTCCGCAATGCCATCGTGGCTCGACCGCTTCGCCGACTTCATCCGCAAGCCCCCCGTGACGGTGTTGCTCGTCGTCATCGGCTTCGCGGGTCTGATTCTGGAACTCAAACTCCCCGGCACGACGGTCCCAGGCATCATTGCCGCACTGTCGTTCATCCTGGTGTTTTGGGCGCATTCGCAATACAGCGGGCAGACCGCGATCCTAGGTGGTTTGATCTTCCTTCTCGGGCTGGTGCTCATACTCATCGAGATGTTCGTGTTACCCGGTTTCGGCGTGTCCGGAATTCTCGGTATTTTGTTCATGGTGGGTGGCATTGGACTGGCCACCTTCGATAAAATTCCGGAAACGGGCGAAGAGTGGACGATGTTCGGCGGGCGGATCGGTCAGTATTTCGGCGCTCTCATGGCGGCGGTCGTCGTCGCGGTCATCATTGCCAAATACTTACCGCACATCCCGTACATGAACCGGATGGTGCTGCTGCCGCCATCGGAAACCGACGAAGCCGAGACGATTGCCGACCTACCGGGCGCTGCCGTGGCCGCCGCGTTACTCGGTGCGATCGGTACGTCGGCCACGCAACTGCGGCCGTCGGGCATGGCCCAGTTCGGCGATAGATACGTCGATGTTGTCAGCGAAGGCGGCTACATTGCGAGCGGAATGCGCGTGCAAGTCGTCGAAGTCGAAGGCACGCGAATCGTCGTCAAGGAAGTTTAGGCTACAACAACTATCCAGAAGGAGACGGGCTTGGATTACCTATCGTTCGCGATCGTTCTCGCCGCAATCGGGGTGATTCTGTTCATCGGTGAGTACTTTCTGCCCACCGGTGGCATCCTGCTCGTCTGTTCGTTCCTGCTGATGTTCGGTGCCGTGGCGGTCATCGCGGTCAACACCGAAGACCAACGCGAAACCCTCGCCGCGATCGTCGCGATGTGCATCGGAGTGCCGATTGGCGGAACGCTCGGCATCTATGCGTGGGGACGTCGCATGGCGCTGAAAGTCCACGACGATGAAGAAATCGCGAACCCTGGCGAACGAACGAATAGTAACGAAGCCGAGGCATTACTCGGGCGAATCGGCAAGACGGTCACGCCGATGCGACCATCGGGTGCGGTCGACTTCGACGGGCGACGCTGGGACGCGATCTCCGAAGGAATGTTGATCGAAAACGATGTGACGGTGAAGTGCATCGAGGTGAAAGCGGGGAAAATCGTCGTTCGCCAAATCGAGAAGCCCGCCGCAATGAAAGACTTCAACATGGATGATTTGTAACCGGATTCTGGTATCCTGCCAGCCCGCAGTGCAAAGATGGGAAACCCGCGAACATGCACGCCGTTGCAGAAACGACTCGTTTCTTTGCGGTACTGCCCGAAAAAACGAATCAGTCTCTGCCCAGAGTAGTATAACAACTGTGCAATAAGTGATTTTGCGCAATCCAGGTAAAATGCATCGCGAGTTCCCCAAAACCATCCGGTGACTGACCACCGCGAAAGGACCAGACCCGTGAGCCTTACGTCTACTGTTTTGTTCGCTCAGAAGACGCCCGAAATCAACATGCAGACGATTATGATCGTGGTGGGCGCGATTGCCATCCTGATCTTCATCGTCTTCGCGTTTATCTTCCTGAGCTTCGTTCGCCTCTGGATTCAGAGCTTGCTCACCGGGGCGAATATCGGCATCGGTAGCCTGATCGGGATGAAGTTGCGGAACGTCGATTACGGCCTGATCGTCCGCCAGAAAATCGCACTCGTTCAATCGGGCGTGAAGGTGACGACGCCGGACCTCGAATCGCACTTCCTGTCGCGCGGCAACGTGCCGAAGACCGCCGCCGCGGTTATCGCCGCGCACAAAGCCGGCCTCGAACTCCCGTGGAAAACCGCCGCCGCCATCGACCTCGCGGGCCGCGATATTCTCGAAGCCGTCCGTACCAGTGTGAATCCGAAAGTCATCGACTGCCCCGACCCGACCAAAGGCAAGCAGTTCCTCGACGCCGTCTGCAAGAACGGCATTCAGCTACTGGCCAAAGCCCGCGTGACGGTGCGAACGAAACTCGAACGCCTCGTCGGCGGTGCCACCGAAGAAACGATCATCGCCCGCGTCGGCGAAGGTATCGTGAAAGCGATCGGCTCGGCGGTCGATCACCGCGAAGTCCTTGCAAACCCCGGCATCATTTCGCAGACCGTGTTGCACGCCGGTCTCGATGCGCAAACCGCGTTCGAGATCGTGTCGATCGACATTGCGAACCTGGAACCCGGTGAGAACATCGGTGCGAAACTCGCTGCGGAACAAGCTTCGGCCGACCTTCGCGTCGCGCAAGCCGAAGCCGAAAAACGCCGCGCACTCGCCGTGGCCCGCGAACAGGAAATGAAAGCGCTCGTCGAAGAAAACCGCGCGAAAGTCGTCGAAGCCGAAGCGCAAGTCCCGATGGCCATCGCCGCCGCATTCCGCGACGGCAAGATCAGCGTGATGGACTACTACAATATGCGGAACTTGCAGTCGGACACGTCGATGCGAAACAGCATCTCGTCGGTCGCCGGTGGCGGCAGCGCCGACGGTGCCGGACGTACGAACTAGTTAAAGTCTTTGTTAGCCCGACGCGCAAGCGAGGGAAACCAGCACCGATCTCACTCCCTCGCTAGCGCGTTGGGCTAACAGTTGAAGCAATAGCTAAGGATTTTCACCATGGCTAACGACGACGATGATGGTTCGAAGAAGCCTGCGAAGAAAGCCAAACCGAGCATCAAGACCGGCTCGGGCGACATCGATCGCTTCTTGCAAGAGCTAGACAAACTCCGTCGCAAAGCGAATGAGAGCGGCGCGACGAATCCGCCCGCGGTGAAGCCGGTCAGCTCGAAGATTAAGAAATCGATACCGACCGTCAGCCCCGTTCGCAAAGCGAAACCGGTACCGCAAAAGATCCCAGCCGTCACGCCGAAAGTGGATCGGCTACCCTCGGCGTTGGTCTTACCCGGTGATGCTGCGCAGCCGAAACTCGCACAATTACCGCAGCACCACATCCCGCCGATGCCGGGTAGCCTCGTCG
>JAYSKW010000075.1:0-7641 GCA_043726085.1 Limnoglobus sp. | reverse complement strand
GTTGCCGTTCCAGCCGAAAAACGATTCTGCGTAGGTGATTTGCTTGTTCGGCACCGCGCCGAACCACTTCACGTACACCGGTATCGCCTCCGATGCGATCCGTAAAATTTCCTTCGCGTAGAACTCGTGCTTCGGAAACGCGAGGCACTTCAGCGTGATATCCTGCCCGTTCGGCAACGGCACGGCGAGCGTATGTTCGACGTAATCGGCACTTGCCAGGATCGCGAAATCCCGACCGATAAACGGCTCCGTCGTGATCTGTTTCCAGTTGTTAGCGAGTTGAATTTCACTTTGGATCGGTGCCGAACACGCGAGTTTTTGCTCGGTCGGTAGCCGAATGTTCGCCTTAAAATGCCCCGCCTCATTCCACCACGGTTGATGCCATGGAACGAACGGTACGGCGTGCCAGCCGACGTCGTCGTAAAAGGCCACGACCGGCAGAGCATTCGTCAGGAAGCTGACACCTTCCCAATGGCCCCAACGTCCTTGTTTGTTCGGCAAGCGGATCGTCGCTTCGACATCGACCGTGACCGACTCGCCCGGCCCCACTTCCACGGGCAGATCGACGATAATCGCCGTCGGGTTGTCGTTGGCAAAGCGATACGAAAGCGGCGTGGATACGGGCAGCGTTTTGCCGTTCGATGCGACGTGCGAGACGCGGTCGAGCGTGCCATGGCGACCGTGGAGGTCGATCCCGTCGGACGGATTCAGCCTTAATAATTCGAGTGTCTTCGCGAGGTGGAGCAGATCGCCTTTCGGTATCCGGTAGTGCGGATAGAAGTTGAAAACGAGTTCCTTCGTCGGTCGCGCGTGCGCGTTCGTCCAGGTGACGAGCAGCCGAATGTCGGCTTTGTGTTTCGCGGTGTCGAGCGTTAAATTTAGGTCGTATTGCGGCAATTTCGACGTATCTGCCTGCACGCGAGCTCCTGTGAACAAGATCGCGAAACAGGCAAACAGCAGTAACAAACCTCGCCGCATCTTCGCGGAAACCCTCGTCGAAAGAATGATGGACGATGGCGAAATATCCGCGAACGCGATAAATTGCTAGAGCGATTTCGACCAAAACAACACCCACTCGGCACGATCGAGGGCGTCCGGTTTCGCAACGGCAGCAAATGCGAACGCACCGTGAATTCCAATGTCGAGCGAGTGCATGGCACTGGTCGAGAGCGATTTTGCCCAACCGTATTCTGACACGGAACCGACGATCTGTTCGTCGTGCATCGCGATGAGGATCTGCAACGGTGGGTCGCCCATCGCGGCAGACAACCTGATGGTTACCGACTGACAGCCAAGTGTCACCGATTCGACCGCGATTCGGCATTCGCGCAATTCTGCGTTCTCGTCCCATATCGGTAAAATCTCGCGCGAGATCATGTCGGCAATCGCGCGTTGCAAATGCTCCAACGCATGATGTTCTCGATCGATGAATCGCGGTTCAGGCGTTGCGGATTCGTGATACTTGCGGAGCTTGCGAAAATGTTTCGGCACCGTGCCCGAATGGAAGCCGACGCGGAACAGTCCACGCATCGTTTCGCCGTGATGGCCGATCATTTGCGGCTCGAGTTGTTGCGAACGATTCGCGAGATACAGCTTCCAATTCGCCATCAGTTCCCATGCCATGAACCCGAAAATTCCCGGCACACCGTTGACGAACATGCCGACTGTCCACGGCGAAATGCCGGTCCACGCACTGATCTGCGGAACCATCGGCCAGATGACTTTGTGCGACACCGTGACCACGGGAAAATGTTTGACCGGGTTCACTTGCGGTTCGATGAGCAAGTAAAATGCAAAGCGGAACAGGTACGCGATGGGGAACCAGATCAGCCCGAAAATGACCTTGAAAATCAGCGACTCTCGCGATTGTCCTTCGCGATAGCGGAACCATTCATCGACGGCGTACAGCCCGCGTTCAAACAAACCCATGAGTTCGCGGAACGCCCAGACGATCCACGTGAACGTGCCGGGCAGCAAGTTCCACCAGAAGTTTCGCCACGAATCGGCCGTGACTTCACCGAAGTGATCGGCCTGCCGTTGGCCGTACGGCGAAGCCCACACTGCCGTTGCAAGTACGAACAGAACGCCGCAAAACTCGAGTGCATCGTCGAGCGAAAAATCCCAGTTGATGAGCGCGAATAACACGATCGTGGAGGCGACAAATGGCACCATCAGCCATCGACTAAACGCCCGACTGATACGATTGTCCAACGCGAATCGCACCGGCGGCGACGACCAAATCGCGAGTGGAATTTCGACGAACATCGTGGTGAGAATGTGACGCAGACGAGACACGATTGCCATCGCGATCGATCGTCCTAGGCGCGAGTACGCGATGAATATCGCGAGCAATCCGACGATCAAAACACTCGGCAATGTCACGAGGTGAATGTGCGTATGATGGCCGTGCGGTGTCTTTGCGATGATGCGGATGATGCCTTGAACGCCGTGAACGACATGCTGTAAAAACTCGAGGCCGAGAAACGCGCCGCCGAACGGAATGGCTACATAACGAGTCAGAAATCGACCCACTTTCGTGCCGAACGAAACCGCACTCACTCGTTGAATCGCACGCAGATAGACTTCGCCTTTGTGGTAGATACCCGGCAATTCATCGCTGAGGCGGGCGTCCATTTTTAGCAGAGTATCGCCCTGAAATAGCTCGATTGGTCCACGCACATCGGCGAGCTTGAGGGCATTCTGGGCGATGGCATCGCGCAGGTCGGACATACGCAGGAACCCGCGTTCGCACAACCGATCGATCAGTTCGGCAATCAGTTTTTGTAGCGCAACACGTTCGGTAATATTCGCGGTTTGGAAACCGACTTCCTCGGCCACTCGTCGAATCACAGGCCCGAGCGATGCACGAATCCGCACCTCCGCTTCGTGCATTTCCTCGTGAAATAGCGTCAGCAATTCGTCGCGTTCGTTTGCGCTCAGCGACGCGCGTTGCACATGCGATTCGGCACGCGCGAGGCGGCGTAACAGGATGACATCGCGTACACGATCCAGCGATTGTTTCAGCGGGCGTCGCCCGAACGAGATGAGCCAATCGATGGCGGCGACGCGGTAGAGCGGTTGGCCGAGATCTGCTGCCAACTTTTGCAGATCGTACAGTGCCCGCGTCGCGTACGGCCAACGGCCATCTTGCGTCAGCGCTAAGAGTGCGAACAGTGCTTGCGTCCAGCGGTCGGCCCGTTTCTTTTTCCAGCCGAACACGCGATCGAGCTTGGGAATCAGGCCATCGCGGAGTTCGCGCCGCGCCGCCGCCACGTACCACGTGCGGTTCTTTTCGGGGCCACTGGCCGCCTGTCGCATGTACATCACGGCCGCACGCACGCGGTTCCCGAGCTTGGCGATGTGTGCGGTGTCTTTCGAGTCTGGCTTTTTGATCTGCTGTAGGAAAGGAGTACCCAAGGCACCGACAAGTGGTGCCCCGACAACGAACGTATACTTGGTAAGCAGTGCATTCGCATCAAGTACCCGCGAGTATTCGGCGAGCGTTTCCCGATGCTGCGACGCGAGCGGAAACCAATCGGCGAGCGAATCCGGCGCGTAAAGTGTGGCATCGAGCCAGAGCGGCGCGAACGCATGTGACAATTCGGTGTCAGTTGCACAATTCGGCAACTGCGACTCCGCTTCGAGTACGAATCGGACATCCTCTTGCACTAATTTTGGCAACTTCAAAAAACCATCGGTAACGACTTGCGCAACGATGGGATCGCTATCGATTTTCGCTCGAATCTCAGCGCGACAGAGTAGCCGTGCGTACGACGTGAGAATCGCATTATCGCTGAAATCGTAGAGCAATCGGTCGTCGGGTGGCGTCAATAACAGTACGCGAGAAAGTGCGGAATCGAGTGTGAATTCGCTCGGCAACTGTTCGCGATTCACCCAGACGGGGAGTTGCGGATTCGACGACACACGAACGCCTTGCTCGATGAGTCGATCGAGAATTCGCACGAGATGTCGCTCGGAAATCAAGCAAAGGGCAGGCTGCGTTCCGCGTAAAATCCGTTCGAGTTCAACGGGGTTGTCGCGTAGGAGAAGTGTCAAATGTCGCTCCGACATCGTTAGCCAATACCCTTCGCTGGCGCGCCAGCGAAGGTGGAGTTCGCGTAATCCTCACGCCCGAGATACGCATCAGCGTTTCAACGAGTACAGTACGGCGGCTGTGCCCAATTGCAATGCGCTCTCCGGGTTATACCCCAGGCAGTCGGTCGACTTGTGCCGTTCGAGCGCACAACCGATGTCGAACGGGCTGTAAATGACCACCCATCGCCCGTCGATCTTGATGCCTTCGAGCAGAGGCGGCAGCTCGAGATAGCCGCCGTCCGGCCCGACCCCATCGGCTTTCTCTCGGCGTTTCACCGTGCGGATTTCGGTACCGTTGAGCTTCTTCGAGTAAAGGAAATCGTCGGTGGGGATCCGCTCGAGTTTGCTATCGGGGAAGAGTTTCTTCGCGTAGGCACGGAACGATTCGTCGAACTCTTTCTTCCCGCAACAGGCATCCGCGAAAAGCAAGCCGCCCGTTTCTAGCGTCATTTTCACGTTCTCCAACTCGGCTTCGGTCATCTCGAATCGCTTACGCCCGTGCATATACACGAACTTGAACTTGCCGAGTTCCGCATCGGCGGGGCCCATCGCTTGCTTGTCTTGAATCACCTGCAAACCCGTTGCTTCCTGGACGTGTGCCATCAGGTTTCGCATCGCTGCCGGGGCAGGGGGGGCCTCATCGCGAAGGCGGAGTTGTGCGGGCTTGAACGCGCCACGTGGCGGGTTGAGTTCGAGTTTGCCATCCGCGATTTTCACTTTCGAGCCACGCTGTTCTGGTGGCTGCATCCCGGTTGCATAGGCGATCACATTCCCCGCGAGTTGGTAGGCTCGTTCACCTCGATTCCCGGCAACCTTGCCCTTCGCGATCATGTATTTGTTCTCTTCCCAATATCCCGCCACGGGCTTCGTGCAAAGCACGACAACGGTTTTACAACCGCGATCGAGGCACTCGATACCGGGAAAATCCGCAGGTGAGACGTTGTAGAACGATCGCCAAATCGAGTGCTCGGGCGGCATCCGTTCGAGTTTGTTTTCGGGGAACAATTCGCGCATCAGTTCGCGAAAACCGTTCGTAAATTCCGTGTCGCCGCAACACGCTTCGGCAAACAGGAAGCCGCCTTCGTCGACGCACTTTTTCAGAATTTCCTTCTGCTTGCCGTTGAGCACGGGTCGTTCGTGGCCGTTGAAATAGACGATCGGGCTAGCGAGTAGCGTCTCGACTTCGGCCTTGGTTTCTTCTGGTGTGAAGTCGAGTTTCCGCGTGTCGTAGATTTGCCACGCCATCGGCAAGCCATTGAAGAGTTCGCGGCTCGCAAACTCGGTGAGGTGCCGAACATCGCTCTGTTTGCGGTTCCAGCCGACGATGCCATTTTCGCCATCGCGGCCTTGTCCGTAAGCTAACTTCGTCATCAACACCGGCGTTTTGCCCTTCGATAAAAACAACAGCGCGAAACTCGTCGCGACGTTGCTGATGCGGTCCGCGAGCTTGTCTTGTCGCGACCACGTGCCATCGTCGTTTTGCACGCGAACGAGATACTCGCAGCCTTCGCGGTACCAGTCGTATTTGCCGATGAAACGCTGCCCCGAAAGTCGGCCCAAACGCTCGATGCCGTAGATGTTGTAGTAGGTCGATTTCAGGCCCGGCACGGCGTCGAACGAGAAGCGGCTGGCGATCCAGTTCATGCCCTTCGCGACTTGGCCGTTCGTCTCGTAGAGGCCACACTTCGCGGCCACGCCGGTGTTCACGTCGAGTTGTTGTTGGCTTTCATTCAAGCCCATTCCGGCGATTAACAGCCCGCTCACGCCTGCTGTGGTCATCGTGAAACTCGGTCCGCTCAGGCTGCCGCCGCCACTCGGTCGCGTGTAGTCGTACGTCCAAAATCCGCCGTTTAGTTTTTCGTCGCGTTGCGTCGAAGTGTAGAGGTCGCGGATGCCTTGCCAGTGCTTGTCTTCGATCTTCACCCCCGCCTGTTTCGCGGCGTAAAGTCCGAGGAGCGCGTACTGCGTGTTCGATCCATCGGGGATCGGATTCATCGGGTAACTCCACCCGCGAATCGCGCCTTTTTCGTACACCGCATTGGCGATCAACCAGTCGGCGTTTCGCTTGATCCGCTGGAGATCTTTATCTTGCCGTGCCTCGGCAAAAACCATCGTCGATAGCCCGACGACGTAGGTTTTCTTCGGTTCGAGTCCGCGGAGAAATTCGAGTGCGCGCTGCACGACTTTGTCGTCGGCGGAGACGCCACAATTCAGGAGCGCGAGCGTGGCGAGTGCCGTCTGCCCGCCGACTTGATCGCTCAGCGATTCGAGCACGACACCTTCCCAATTTCCCTTACCCGCTTCGCGTTGTTTCAACAGTGCCACGCCGCGCTCGATCGAGCGATTGACGCGCGTGACGAATTCTTGGTCCGACCCCGGTGGCGCGGAATGGGCTTCTGCGAAAGTCCAAAACAGCGTGAAGGCCGCGAAAAGGATCACCCGAATTGCCATGATGCTTCCTCCGTAACGGTCGCGATCCACTGCCCCATCGTACCAGAACTCTAACCGAAGATGGGGCGTACCGTTGGTGATGTTGCGTGACTGCCATTCGCCACGCGGCCCGAATTCTTTACCAACGTAACGGTTTTTGCCACGATTCCTTCAGTTCCGAAAGTTTCGCCCAGACGATCCATTCGCCGGATGACCCCGCAATGCGTAACCGTTGCTCGCTCGTCGTTGTTCCGATTTTCGCGAACGGCAGGTTGACGAGTATAGCCGCGAGTGCGTTCGCATCGCCCGGCTTCACCTCGAGCAAGAACCGCGTTGTCGATTCGCTGAACAACCAGACTTCGTCGCTAAGGTCGCTTGCTGACAGTCCGTTGACATCGACGCCAACGCCGCCCGCGAACGCCATCTCGGCAATTGCCACAGCGAGTCCACCCTCGCTGAGATCGTGGCACGATCGCACGAGGCCTGATGAAATGGCGAGGTGCATCGCGGCAAAAATCTTCGGTGCGAGTTCGAGGTTCGGCCGCGGTGCGTTCCCGCCATCGCGGCCCGTTACGAGGTGGTAATGCGAACCGCCGAGTTCGTCGTGCGTCTCGCCCACAAGGTAAATATCGTTACTCGCCGCCTTCAGGTCCATCGTCACGCACTTCGTAATGTCCGGTACACGGCCAAGTGCGGAAATCAGCAGCGTGTGGGGAATCGTGATGCGTTGCGTCGGCGAGCGATACTCGTTATTGAGGCTGTCCTTACCGCTGATGAACGGCGTGCCATAAGCGAGCGCGACATCGCGGCATGCCTCGGCGGTGCGAACCAGCGCACCGAGCATTTGCGGGTCGTTGACGTTGCCCCAACAAAAATTATCGAGAATCGCAGTGTGTGTCGGGTCTGCGCCGACGGCCACAACGTTCCGAATTGCTTCGTCGATGGCCGCTGCGGCACCGGCCCACGGGTCGATGTCGGCATATCGCGGGTTGATGCCATTACCGATGGCCGCACCGATGTGCGAACCGAGCACGGGCATAATCACGGCGGCATCCGACGGGCCATCGTTCTTGACGCCGACAAGCGGCTTGATGACGCTACCACCCTGCACCTCGT
>JAYSKW010000074.1:0-1439 GCA_043726085.1 Limnoglobus sp. | reverse complement strand
GCTCGGGCTTGCTGCGTTTCGCGAGTAGTCCCGCGAAGATGGCGGGGTGGAGCGTCTTCACGCGGCCGTCGAGGATTTCCGGGAAGCCGGTCAGTTCGCTTACGTCCTTTACAGGAAGCCCCGCATCGGTCAGGAGTTTGCGCGTGCCGCCCGTGGCAATCAATTCGACGTCATACTTCGTGTGAAGCTCGGTCGCGAACTCCAGCAAGCCCGTCTTATCCGAAACCGACAACAACGCACGACGAATCGGACGCAACATACTTCATCCTCGATGCTTTACACACGGCTACGGCGAATGTGATTGTTTATACCGCGAATCACCTATACTTTCCAATCCTTGAAATCCTGTCAATCCAGTCAAACGAGCGATCGTCAATACGGCGTACGTTTCCTTTTTTGCGCATTTCTCTGCCAACACGCGGACACAGTATGGGTAGAGTGCCCTTCGGAGGATGCGTACTGTGCCACCGGGACGAACTGCGACGGATGCCGAACTGCTGCTTCGCTTTGCGGAGTCGCGCGATGCGGATGCGTTCGAGTTGTTGGTTTGGCGACATCGGCGGATGGTCCATAACGTCTGTCGGCGGGTGTTGCACGATCGCCACGAAGCCGAAGATGCCACGCAGGCCACGTTCTTGTTGTTGGCCAAAAATGCGAGGCACGTTCGCACCACGCTCGGTGGCTGGCTGTATCGCGTGGCGTTTCGTTGTGCTACGCGGATGCGAAACAAGCGCAAATCGACGACTGACATCGCACTGACAGTTCCGTTTGCAAACGAAGAGAATCGTCGCGACAACGACGAACTGCGAAGCGTTCTCGACGTGGAATTGAATCGGCTACCGGAACGCTATCGCGTACCGATCGTGCTCTGTTACTTGCAAGGCAAAAGCTATCAAGAAGCCGCCGAACAACTCGGTTGCCCGCTCGGTACGCTGTCCGGTTGGCTGACGCGCGGCAAAGATCGCTTGCGCCTACAACTCGTCCGACGTGGCCTGACGCTGACTGTCACCGCTATGTCACTGCAACTCACGCAACTCGCGCAAGCCGCCGCCGAATCGGCTTCCTCCGCGCACGCGATGACCGACACTGCTCTGAAATTTCTGGCAGGGGAAACAATCCCCACTGCTGCATCGAAAATTGCCAACGAGGTCTCCCGCATCATGAAAATGAAACAAATCCTGGCGACGACGCTCGCCTGTGTCGGTATCGCGATGGCCGCCATCGGTGCGGTCGGTTGGCTCGGGCAGGCGTCTGCGGACGACCCGCCGAAGCCGGTCGCGAACCGCAAAGAGGCACCTGCCCCGAAGCCGAAACCCGACACGGAGCGCGTGCAGGGCGAGTGGGTTTTCGACAAAGCGACGATGCCGGGCGGTGGCAACGCGATCCAATACGTTTGGGATTCGCGAATGAGCTTCCGTGGCGACACGATTTCGTTGACG
>JAYSKW010000073.1:0-1150 GCA_043726085.1 Limnoglobus sp. | reverse complement strand
TCGCTTGCAGTTCGGCAAGCGGCGTCCAGGCATCGGCGACGGGGGTCAGCAGCCGACGGTAGTCGTATTCGAGGAGTTCGTCGGGCAAATGCATTGCAGATATCCCTGTTTAACCGTAATTCTGCGTTTCCCTTAGCGGTGTCGCTCTCCGAACGTCCCCAGCAAAGGCCTAACTTTAGTGCCCGAATAGAATTCGGTAATGTCACTGTACTTCACCAATTCCGAAGCGTACACCAAATCCATGATGAACACACACGATTTGGTGCGCGAGCTGCGCGAAATAAACGGTACGAAGATCGTCCTCCTGGTCGCCGATGGCGTCGGAGGGCTGGCTTTGGAACCGGGTGGCAAGACCGAACTCGAGACGGCAAACACGCCAAATCTCGATGCGGCCGCGAAAGTGGGGGTAACGGGGCTGAGTACGCCGGTACTTCCGGGCATTACGCCGGGCAGCGGTCCAGGCCACCTCGGGTTGTTCGGCTATGACCCGCTCGAATATCGGATCGGCCGGGGCATTCTCGAAGCCCTTGGCATCAATTTTCAGGTTGGCCCGCGAGATGTGGCCATTCGCGGTAACTTCTGCACGCTGAACGATGACGATCTCATTACGGATCGCCGTGCGGGTCGGCCGACCACCGAACGCTGTGTCCAGATGGTCGAGAAACTGCGGACGATCACCGTTCCCGGTTGCGAATTGTTCGTCGAACCGGTGAAAGAGCACCGTTTCGTGCTCGTTGTGCGGGCCGATGACCTCGGCGATGCGGTCAACGATACCGACCCGCAAGCCGTCGGCGTGAAGCCACTCTTGGCACACGGTCGCGATGCGTCCAGCCAGAAAACCGCCGATCTCGTCAATTCGTTCATCGCCCGTGCGCGGGAAGTGCTCCGTAGCGACGCACCTACGAACGGCCTGACGTTACGCGGGTTTGCCCGTTACCCCAAAATCGAGACGTTCCAAGAGCTTTACGGGCTAAAGTCCGCCGCGATTGCCGTTTATCCGATGTACAAAGGCCTCGCGCGGCTCGTTGGTATGGACATCCTCGATGCGGGCGAATCGCTCGGTTCGCAGATTGCTCGCCTCGAAGCGTCCTGGAACGATTACGACTTCTTCTTCCTGCATTACAAGTACACCGATAGCACGGGCGAAGAC
>JAYSKW010000072.1:0-2287 GCA_043726085.1 Limnoglobus sp. | reverse complement strand
CGTCAATTTACGCACGATCTGCGACAGCACGTTCCTGTTCGACCGGCAAACGCACGTCTCGCCGAAGCTCGATGAGTTCGCCGAATTCCTTCCGGAACTGTTAGAGGAAGAGCACCATAAAGTCGTGGTGTTCAGCCAGTGGGAAACGATGTTGCACGAAACGGCAACGGTGCTGGACCGGCTGAAAGTGCGCTACGTCATGTTGCACGGCGGGCTGCCCGGCAAGGAGCGGAAGGCGGTGCTTGAGGAGTTTCAAACCGACCCGGCGTGCCGCGTGTTCCTGAGTACCGACGCGGGCGGCACGGGGTTGAACTTGCAGATCGCAGACACCGTGGTGAACCTCGAATTGCCATGGAACCCGGCAGTGCTCGAACAGCGAATCGCCCGCGTCCATCGCATGGGCCAAAGTCGCCCCGTGCGCGTGATTAACCTCGTGACGCGCGGCACCATCGAAGAGCGCGTGCTGCGAACGATTCAGCAAAAGGCAGGCTTGTTCAACGGTTTGTTCGAAGGCGACGAGGACGAGATCACGTTCGTCGGCGTCAATCAAACGAAGTTCCTCGATGTCGTCCGCGAAGTCATCGGCGAAGGCCACATCGAACCGCCACGCACCGTGGAAAGTGTCGCGCCGCCCAGTTGGGGTGACAGCGAACTATCACTCGTGAAGGCCGCAGTACACACGCTCGAGGCGCTCGCGAAACTCACGAGCATCGAGCGCGACCGCATCCCACCCGACCTGCTCAGCCGTACCGCCACCGCCGCAAAACTGTTAGCGGATCAGTTCGAGGCGCGTTGAAACGCACCTCGAATACACTGTTCGGAAAGATAATAACATGGCCATGATGATGCACAATTTATTCTTGAAGATCATCAACAAGGAGATTCCCGCGAAGATCGCGCACGAAGACGATCTCTGCATGGCATTTCACGATGTGAATCCACAAGCGCCGACACACATACTCATCATCCCGAAGAAGGTCATTCGCACACATGCGGACATTGCCCCCGACGATGCCGCACTACTCGGGCATCTGCACATTGTGGCTGCGATGTTGGCGAAACAACTCGGGCTGTCCGACGGGTATCGCTTGGTGATCAACTGCGAAGAACGCGCCGGGCAGACGGTGCCGCACTTGCACATGCACCTGCTCGGCGGGCGAGATTTCGCGTGGCCACCGGGATGAGCCGGCTCACTCCGTCTCGGCGGCTTCATCGGAAATCGCGACGTCGGTCTTCATGATTTCGCGTAACAGAATCGTGGCGTAACTGCCCGATGGTAACGTGAAGTCTAAGTTTAAGCCGTCGTCGTCCCAGGTGGCCGTAAGTTCGTCGAGGTAGATCAGGTTGTGGCGGCGCGTGCCCAAAAGCAGCTTGCCGGGGCGGTCGAAGTGCTCGGGTGTCAGCCCGTTGTCAGTCAGCACTTTCGCCTCGCGATCGGCCGCGATGTCTTTCGCCGCAAAGGTTTTTTTGCCGAACATCGGCCCACCCGTCACGATCTCGCGTTTGTCGAATCGCGCCTGTTCCGTCGGCACATCCACGGCGTTGAACATCCCGCCGAACGGCCACTTCATCATCACGTCGCCCGGTAGCACGGTGTGCAAAAGTCCATCGGTAAGGCGGCTGGCGAGGCACGCATTGAACAGCAACGATTGGGCCGCCGACAGATACAGTTTCCGCTGGAATGGGCCTGCATTCACTCGTTCGCCGTTCAACATCGCGAAGCCGCGTTCGGCGGTTTCGCCGTCGTGGCCGAACCGCTGCGGGCCGTAGAAATTCGGCAAACCCTTCTCGCGGATGCGTGCCACGATCGTCGGTACCGCATCGGCGTGAGTGCGGTCGGCCTCGCGAATCCGGATCGTGAAGCGGTTGCCGCGCAGGTGGCCGGGCTTGAGTTTGTTCGTGTGCCGCGTGACGTTCAGAACGCGAATGCCATCGGTGTCGATGCGGCCAATCTTCGCTTCGATCTCGGCGGGTAACGACACCCATTGCCGTGTGACGGCGTGGCGATCCTTCAGCCCCGCCGTGCCGACGGCATCGAAGCCCAACCCGAGGCAGCGGGCGATGTGCCGCAACATAAACTCCGCTCCGACGCCGCGCTTCTCGATCCACAAATAGAGGAAGTCACCCTCGCCGCAGGCTTCGTACGCAGGGATTTCCTCGACGATAAAATCGTCGGGTTGCACTTTCATTCGCCCGCCGACCCCCGGACAGTCGGGTGTCAGTAGCGGCGGCGTCAACCTGCTCCTCTGCGACGGCAGCGTGCGATTCGTGCGCGACAGCATCGCCA
>JAYSKW010000071.1:0-1281 GCA_043726085.1 Limnoglobus sp. | reverse complement strand
GAACCGCCGTCGAGTAATCCGTTTTCCAGCCCGCCCGCTTGCGGTGGCAGCAAAATCGTCTTGTGGTTCAAGTCGTCTTTGTCGCCATCACACAGTTCGCCGAGCGTCGTTACCTCCACGCGATCTTCATCATCGAGAATCCAGACGGGCGTCTCCGGCGCGGCCGCGAGTTTCTTGATCGCATTGAAAACGCGATCCGTGCGGTCGCCTAACAGTTCGTGGTTTTTCAGCGGATAGACTTCGAGCATCTCGCCGGCGTCTTTCTGAAACGCCTTGCGTTCGCGCTCGTTTTCGAACTCGCGATCGAGTTCCCACACCTCCGCACGCCACGCGACTTTCGTCTGGGGCGGCTCCCATTCGCTGACCCCGTGCAGATACTCCGTAACGGGTGGTCGCCCCGGCAGCTTGTCGCGAATCGTCGTCAGTGCCCACGCGTCGAAGAGAATATCCGTAACGGGCAAAATCGTCGGCGGCGGCGAGAACGCAGCGAGACGCGCGACGGGATCGAGATCGCCGAGCTCCGCCGGACTGCCGTTGCCATTGAGGGAGTGCAAAAGCGTGAGTGTCTTCTGGCGGCGGTCGTCGTAATCCTTTTCATCGAACCCCGCAGGCGAGACGATGTCGATTCGCGTGCCCTGGCATTTCCCGAAACGGTTCACGCGCCCGAAGCGTTGGGCCATACTGTCGAACGGCGTGAGATCGCAAACGAGATGGTCCGCCGAAATGTTGACGCCGACTTCGCCCGCACTCGTGCAAACGAGAAACACAGTCCCTTGCTTCGGGGTAACATTCCACTTGTCACTCTCGACCGCATCGGCTTTTGGCGGTTGTAGAAAGCGTGCAAATATCGGGCAGCTATTCGGCTTTCGCGGGTCGGCCATCTTGTCGCGTTCGATGCCACGCAGCGTACCCGTCAGTTGTTGCACTTCACACTTAGACTTGCGAAGGCTCGTCACGATGAAATTCAGAGATTCCACCGTTCGCACGAAAACGAGGATCGCTTTGCCCGACTCTTTATGCACATGGCAGAGTGCGAGGAGCTTGTCCGCCATCTGCTTCTTCTCGTCGTCGACCGTGTGAAACACGAGCGATTTCACTGCGTGGATCCGCTCGATTACCATCGCGTTGTCTTTGTCCTTAGGCACGAGAGTGAACACATCCCCATTGCCTCGCGATGTCGCGGTCAGTTCCATGACGCGGAATTTCCGGAACTCGTTGCTGCGCTTTTGCTCGTCTTGAATCGACAGCAGTAGCGACTGGAAGGCGGGTTCGAGGTGAGCT
>JAYSKW010000070.1:0-3881 GCA_043726085.1 Limnoglobus sp. | reverse complement strand
TCGTGTACGATTTCGCAATCGATCGAAGCGGTGAATCGCGAGATCGCGCTGCCGGTCGATGAGGTTCTCGCGAGTGCCGCGCTGTTGTACGCGCGGCTCCATGCCGCCGACGCCGATGCGGCTCTGCACCTGCGGCGGATCATGGCGAACGCACGGCAAGTGAAAGAGTGCGTGCAGAAAGTTGGTCGCGATCTGACGATCGATTCGGTACTCGGTGCGAATGCCAACCCGCTCGCCGGGATGCGCGTTCTCGTCATCGAACAGGACGAGCGATTCCGCAAACAAGCGCACCTGTTGCTCGGGCGGCTGGGTGCGGAAGTGGAAACGGCGGCGACGGCGAACGAAGGTTTGGCGCTGGTGAACGACATCGTTTACGATGCCGTACTCCAGGAGATTCGCCCGTCGGACATGAGCGGGTACGAGGCGTTTCGCCGCTTCCGCGTAGCGATGCCACTGGCACGGGTCGCGCTAACCACGGGCTTCGGTTACGACTCGACGCACAGCATCGTCAAGGCCCGGATGGACGGCCTGCAACATGTGCTTTTCAAGCCATTTCGCCCCGATCAAGTCGTGTCCGCCGTCACCGCGCCGCAGCCACCGGCCCCCACCGCGATGCCAATCACCGTTGCCACACACTCGTGAATCCTATCACTCTCGCCATCCTTTTCGGCGTCGCGTGGGTCGGTCATGCCTGCGTGTGGATTGCGCTACTCAACCATCTGTACGGCCGACCGATCTCGAAGCGATTCCTGAAAAGCTGGCGGCATTTCACCGGCGTCTGGATCCTCGCGTTCCCGGCGATCATGTACCTCGGCGGATCAGCGCTTTTTGCAGACGGAGACTTCGACTGGAATTCTTGGAACATGCTATCATTCGAGTTGTCATTCGTCTATTTTCTCGCGATGGCACTCGTCGGTGGTACGATTTTACCCTTCATCACTCTCGACAGGCTCCTTCGTCCGCCGCCCGCATCCATGCTTGGTGCGCAGACGCGAACGCTCGATTTGTGGCCGGAACTTGGCGCGAAGTTACTCGGCGATGGCAAGTGGCGACATATCGCGCGGCTGCCGTTCAATGGTATTTTCCGCCTCGATTTCACGCAGATGGAACTCGCCGTACCGAAACTCCCGGCAGCGTGGGACGGGCTTTCGATCTTGCTGCTCAGCGATTGGCACTTCTGCGGGACGCCATCGGAGGCGTATTTTCAGCGCGTGATCGAGGAGATCGAGAAGCATCCGATGGCGGACATCGTCGCGTTGGCGGGCGATTACCTCGATACCGATGCGCATCGAAAATGGATTGTGCCGCTACTCGGCCGGCTGAAAGCGAGGGAAGGAAAATTCGCGATTCTCGGCAATCACGACGTGAAATACGAACCGGACCGACTACGTGCGGAACTCACAGAGGCGGGTTACACGATCGTGTCGAACACCACGATGATCGCCACGATTCGCGGCGTCGAAGTGGTGGTGGTCGGCCACGAAGGACCGTGGTTCCGCCCCGCACCGGACCTGAGCAATGTGCCCAAGGATCGCTTCCGGTTGTGCATCAGCCACACGCCGGACAATTTCTATTGGGGGCAGGCGAACGGCATCAATCTGATGTTGTGCGGGCATGTCCACGGCGGGCAGATTCGCTTGCCGATCGTCGGCTCGATCTTCGTGCCGAGCCGTTACGGTCGCCGTTTCGACATGGGCGTATTCGACGAAAACGGTACGCAGATGGTCGTCAGCCGAGGCCTCAGCGGCAAAGAGGCTCTGCGCTTCCGCTGCAACCCGGAAGTGGTGCGAATCGTGTTACGCAGCAAGTAAAGTGTCGCGGGTTACCTACGTCGCGGTAGGATCTGAATCTGGAACGAGATCGTGCCGCTCGGGATGCCATCGACGGCGAGGGTGAGGTTTGCGGCGCTCAGGCCGTGTGGGCTTTCCCACGGAACGTAAATGTCGAATGCTCGCGGTCGCGATTGGCCGAGCCAGCCGAGCGTCAGGAACGATTGCGCAATCCCGGCATTCGCGACTTGGAGTTGCAGGCCGAGGTTCGCCGCGTGTTGCACTTCGCGTTGCACGAACCCCGTTGCGATCAGTTCACCATCCATGTGGAACGCCCGCGACAGCGTACATACGCTGGCGAACGATTCCGGCGAATGCGCGAAGACTTGCAGCTTGACGCTCTCGCCGGGGGAGACGTGCGGCGGGCCGAAGATCGACAGTTGGACGATGTCTCCGGGGCGATCCAACCAGTAGAGGAACGTCTTCTTCCACCAGTAATACCACGAACGGGCAAATCGCGGCCGCACCGGTGGCGACGCCGTAGACTGCCCGGCGGGCTGCGCGAGTTCGATGTACTCCACGGGTGCGGGCAGCGCGGTTTTCACGCGCGTTTGGATCGGCTTCGGCGTCTCTTCCTGCGCGACCGTGCGAACCGATGATCGGCTACTTTGATTCGACAAAAAGTACGGCATCACCGAAATGGGAAGCTCGAACTCGGGCGTCGCCGATTCCGATACCGGCTTGCTCGGCGACGACAATTCCTCGGTCGATTGTGCGGGCGGTTGGTAAGCGCTGAAGTCGATCGTCTCGGCGGTTTGACCCGATGCGCGATCCGAATTCGGGTGGAACTCGGATTTCGCACGGGTCAGCGGCACGAAATCCGCCGATGCGACGAGTTGCCGGTTCCACTTCGCGACCGGTACGGCTGCGGGCAATGGCGTCGGCACTCGCGATACGGTATCCGTCGTCCGGTTTCGCGCGATGATGGCAACGACTTCGGCCATCGATGCCGGGCGACCTTCGGGCGATTTATTCAGCAACTGCGCGATCAGCGAAGCGAGCCACTCGGGGACTTCCGGGTTCAACTCCGCAACCGAGGGCGGTGCCTGCGTTTGGTGCGCGATCATCCGATCGACGATGTTGCCGTCGGGGAACGGGATCGTGCCCGTGAGCGAATAGAACAGCACGCAACCGAAGCTGTACAAGTCGCCCGAGACGCTGCGGTGCGTGGGGCTGTTGAGCGTTTCCGGCGCGCAGTAGTCGATCATCCGCATCGCAGTATTCGCGGTCGAGATCGTGTCGAGCATCGATTCGTCGTCGGAGATATTTTCCGAAAGGATCGCGCCGACACCGAGATCCAGAACCCGCGTCTGACCGTCGAACCCCGCGAGCAAGTTGGCCGGATTTAGCAAACCGTGAACGATCAGATTCGCGTGGCAAATCGCCAGACCTTCGGCGGCTTCCTGCATCGTGCGGATTGCGTCGTCGACGGCGAGCGGACCATTTCGCTCGACGTAATTGGAAATCGTCTGCCCTTCGGCGAACGGCCAGACGAGATAATGATGCCCGCCGGACGAATCGATGTCGACGAACGGAACGATCGCCGGATGCTCCGGAAGCGACGCGAACACATCGAGTTGCCGTTTGGCTTGGCGAACGTTCCACAAACTACGGAGGGGCAGAACCTTCACGGCGTAACGGCGTCGGGTGGTGCGATGGACGGCCATGAACACGCTGCCGAGGCTACCCGCACCGAGCGGTTCCGCAAGCAAGTACGGCCCCATCGACAAACGCACGGCATCGCCGGATAACGCACTTTCCGCTTGATAGACAGTGAGTAAGCCCGCGTCGACGAGGTATTGCGCGAGTGCGGGCGCGTCGCCACCTTTCGGGTGCGACGCGCGAAACTCGGACATGTACGGCCCGAGTTGCACGGCATCGAACACGCGCGCATTCGTCAACTCGTCGATCAACCAACCGGCCGTATGCGTTGTATCGGTATAGGTGGGCATCTTCGGTTTACCGCAAGAAACGAAACCCATCGCGGGCCGCACGACCCGTATGCTTTCGCCGAAATATAGATCGGATTTGGATGTTGTCCAAGAACTCGCA
>JAYSKW010000069.1:0-3438 GCA_043726085.1 Limnoglobus sp. | reverse complement strand
GCGACGGTCCACTTGCTCGACATTAGCGGAACGTGGAAGTACAAGGAACGCCCGTTCGACCCGAAATCGAAAGAAGAAACGAAGCCCGAATATCGCGTCGTTTGGGGAATCGTCATCGTGAAGGACGAGGCCACACACGTGCGACTGAGCGGGCCGGACAAAGTCGTGGCGAAACAGTTTCCCGCCTTCGAGAAGTGGCTGAAGTCGATCAAATAAACATTACGCCGTGCCGAATTGGCGGTCCCCGGCGTCGCCGAGGCCTGGCACGATGTAGCCGAGTTCGTTGAGGTGCGAATCGATCGCCGCCAGATACACCGGCACATCGGGGTGCGCATCTTGCAATGCGGCGACGCCCTCCGGCGATGCGATCAAGCCGATGAACTTCACGTTCGGCGTTCCTGCCAGTTTCAATAACCGGATTGCTTCAATCGCCGATCCGCCCGTCGCCAACATCGGATCGAGGACGATGCCGAGGTGCATATCGGGCTTCGGCGGCAGCTTGTTATAGTACGTCACCGGTTTCAGCGTTGTATGATCGCGATACAACCCGATGTGCCACACGCTCGCTTCTGGCATCGCATCGAGCATCGCGTTCGCCATGCCCAACCCGGCCCGCAGCACCGGCACCAACCCCACTTTCACCGCGACTTCTTGCCCCGTACAGACCATCAACGGCGTCGAAACCAACACGGGCCGCAACGCCAGATCGCGCGTCGCTTCGTAAAAAAGCACCTGTGCGATTTCGTACACCAACTCGCGAAACTGCGACGACGATGTCTCCTGGCTTCGCAACCGCGAGAGCTTGTGCAACACCAGCGGGTGCGTCGAAACGGCAACGGGTGCGATCATAAACATCGTGGGTGTGAGATTTAATTCGGCAAACCGGGGCGACTGCCCGACGAACCGGGTGGCTTTTGCAACGATCGCGTATCGAACGGCAACGGCAGTAACACGTCGAGCATGTACGCCACCATCTGCTTCTTGTGGTTGATTAAACAGACTTCGATATTGCCCGCGAGTTCCCACAGTAACTGCCGACACGCGCCGCACGGCGGGGTCAGTTCGTCGGTTTCGCAGTAGATGGCGATGCGAGAAAATCGCCGTGCTCCTTCGGAAATCGCCTTCGTAATCGCGACGCGCTCGGCACAGATCGTCAGCCCGTAGCTGGCACTTTCGACGTTGCAACCGGTGTAAATAATCCCATCGAGCGCCTGAACGGCGGCACCGACTTTGAAGTTCGAGAACGGCGCGTGAGCCTTGTTCCGAGCGGCTGCGGCCGCGATCAGGAGCGGGTCCGTGTTCACGTCAAATACTCCAAAATAGAAGGGGTCGCGCCCACGGAGGTTTCCCCGACAGTATAACCGGAATCGATGCGAGATTGTACATCGGCTGGCAACGAAACGCCGCGATGGTGGGCTTCCAGCACCGCATCACCGACACGAACCGAATCACCCGGTTTCACCCGCAAGACAATCCCGACTGCCGGGTCGATGATATCGTCGGATCGCGTCCGGCCCGCACCGAGCATCATCGCCGCGATGCCAATTGCTTCCGCATCGATCCGCGTGATCCAACCGCTTCGCGTGGCTTTTACCACGGTGCGATACGGTGCCTGCGGTAGCAGCGAATAATCGTCGACGATACGCGGATCGCCGCCTTGTTGGGCAACCATCTTGCGGAACCGCTCGACGCCTGCGCCCGACAGAATCGCTTTGCGAACGAGGGTCTCGGCTGCCGCATCGCTCGGCGCACACCCCGCGAGGCGAACCATCCGTGCGGCGAGTGCCACCGATAATTCTTCGAGGTCGGCGTGGCCGTTCCCCTTCAGCGTTTCGATTGACTCGATGACTTCGAGCGTGTTGCCGATGGCCATCCCGAGTGGCGTCTCCATCGACGTGATTATCGCCTCGCAACGCAGGCCGTTGAGGGTGGCGACACGCACGAGGGATTCGGCGAGAATGCGGGCATCGGCGAGCGTTTTCATGAACGCGCCGCAGCCGCATTTCACATCGAGAACGAGCGCATCGATCCCTTCGGACAGCTTCTTACTAAGGATCGACGCGGTAATCAGTGGCACGCTTTCGACGGTGCCCGTCACGTCGCGCAGGGCGTAAAGCGCCTTGTCGGCGGGTGCAACATCGGCAGTCTGGCCGATCATCCCGAGGCCGACGTTGCGGAGTGCGTCGCGGAACTCGGCTTCGTTCAAATTGAGGCGAAATCCGGGGATCGATTCGAGTTTATCGAGCGTGCCACCGGTGTGTCCGAGGCCGCGCCCGGACATCATCGGGACGAGTACGCCACATGCCGCAACGAGTGGCGCGAGGATCAGCGAAGTTTTATCGCCGACGCCACCCGTGCTGTGCTTGTCGACTTTCGGGCCGGGCATATCGGAGAGGTCGAGCCGCTTGCCGGAGTCGGTCATCGACCGCGTCAGGTTCGCCGTTTCTTGGCGGGTCATACCGCGAACGCAAATCGCCATGAGCAGCGCGGAAAGTTGGTACTCCGGCCACGTTCCCCGCGCCGCCGCTTCGACGAACGCCGCAATCTCAGCGGCGCTCAGTTCGCCGCCATCGCGCTTCTTTCGCAAAATATCGACGGTTCGCATCAGGAAAATCCTAAAAGTACCGAGGCGGAACGGTTGAAGAATTAAGAGAACCACGGAATAGACTAAAAACACGGAAACTGGATCTCTTAGCGTATCATTTCCGTGAATTCGTTCTGTTTCGCGTTGAATTCTGCTTTTTTTACTCTGGCATTTTTCGCGATCGCCACACGCGGATGAGAACGATCACGCCGCCGACGAGTCCCATGAAGTAACTCGCCAAGTGCGCCCAGAGATCGATCAAGAAGGGAACGTGGCGATCCGCAGGGAGTTCCCTAGCGATTGGCCCGACGAGAACCACAAATCCACGACTCGCAAAAAACCAACCGGCGAGACCGGCGATTGTCGCAAAAACGGCCATGACCGCGAGTAACCACGCCACGGGCCGGACGAGTGTGCCGACGGTGCGTTTCGGCCGCGAACCGGCTCGAGAAACAATCGCCAACGGCACGCCGAGAAGCACGCCGACCCACCAGGTAGCAATGATCCCCCAACCGATGGCCAGCAGGGTTGGGTTCCTGGTCGGGAAAACGGGTTCGTGGCCGATCGTGAAATATTCGAGGCAGATGCGCACGGTGACTTGATCGTGAGCAATGCCGTACGCGATCGCGGCGGCAACGCTCATGAGGACGATGCGAAGAGACTGGAAAATACTCAACCCCTTCGATCAGACGAGCCACTCGTCGACTTCGACAGAACAGTACACTTGGCAGTCACCACTGACGTGCTTGACCGTCTCGAATGCCATTTGCTTCATGTAGAAGCACGACACGCGACCGGTAATGTGAATGGCATCATCGGATTCGATGGTGCTCAGTTGGCGCAATTCGGGTTGC